>NZ_JBOHHI010000032.1:0-16988 GCF_050700595.1 Mycobacterium sp. | reverse complement strand
CAGCGCACACACGAGTTCGCCGAGTCGGTGATACGGCCCGTCGCGCTCGATTACGACCAGCGCCAGGAATTCCCGTGGCCGGTGCTCGAGGAGGCGGCCCAGCGTGGTTTTTATAGCCCGTTGTTCTACCGGGACCTGATCGGCGATCCGACCGGCCTGTCCCTGCCGATCTTCATGGAGGAACTGTTCTGGGGTTGCGCCGGAATCGGTTTGGCGATTGTGATGCCGGCGCTGGCACTGTCAGCCATCGGCCAGGCCGCCTCGCCGGAACAAATGCTCCAGTGGGCGCCGGAATGTTTCGGAACACCGGGTGACCTCAAACTCGCCGCGCTGGCGATCTCGGAACCCGAGGGCGGCAGCGACGTGCGGAATCTGCGGACCCGGGCCCGACGCGACGGCAGCGACTGGGTCATCGACGGTCACAAGATGTGGATCGGCAACGGCGGCATCGCCAACGTGCACGTGGTCAACGCCGTCGTCGACGAGGAGTTGGGCCACCGCGGGCAGGCGTTGTTCATCGTTCCGGGCGGCACACCCGGACTCGAGCTGGTGCGTAAACTCGACAAGCTGGGCTGTCGAGCCTCCCATACCGCCGAGTTGCGGCTCGACGGGGTCCGCGTCCCGGAGGCGAACCTACTGGGCGGACAAGAAAAGCTGGAACACAAACTCGCCAAGGCCCGCGAAGCCGTCGCCAGTGGTCAACGGTCCGGATCGGCGACGTTGGGCACCTTCGAACAGACCCGACCGATGGTCGCCGCCCAGGCCATCGGCATCGCGCGCGCCGCGCTCGAATACGCCACCACCTACGCCACCCGGCGCGAAGCGTTTGGCGGGCCGATCATCGACAACCAGGGCATCGCGTTTCCGCTGGCCGAACTCGCCACCCAGATCGACGCCGCGCGGCTACTGACCTGGCGGGCCTCCTGGATGGCGGCCAACAATATCCCGTTCGACCGCGGTGAGGGCTCGATGTCGAAGCTGGCCGCCAGCGAGGTCGCGGTCAGGGCCACCGAACGCGCGATCCAGACGTTGGGCGGTTGGGGCTACATCACCGACCACCCGGTGGAGAAGTGGTATCGAGATGCCAAGCTCTACACGATTTTCGAGGGCACCAGCGAGATTCAGCGGATCGTCATCTCCCAGGCGCTGGGCGCCTCGGAGGGCGCTATGCCGTTGCATTTCGAGATCGAGCCGTCCGGTGGCCCGTTGAACCGCATGTTCGGTCGCGGTACCCCACTGCGTTCCCAGGTATCCAGCGCCGCGCTGGCCATGAAAGACCGCATCCCCGAGCCGGTCATGCGAATCGCGATGAAGGCGCTGCGACCACCACGATGAGCAACCTGGAGGCCGCCCCCACCGAAATCGCCTGCACCGCCGGACAACTCGCCCGGTGGCGAAATATTGCATCCCCGCGAGGTGCCGCTGGGCGGACCGCGGGCAATGCTGGTTCGCCGCACCCTGCCGCAGCGGCAACGCTCACTGATCGGCGCGTGGTGCTTCGCCGACCACTACGGGCCGCACGATGTGCGCCGCTCCACCGGCATGGACGTGCCGCCGCATCCGCATACCGGGCTGCAGACCGTCAGCTGGTTGTTCAGCGGCGAAATCGAACACCGCGACAGCGCCGGGGTGCATGCCCTGGTGCGGCCCGGTGAGCTGAACCTGATGACCGCCGGCGCCGGCATCTGTCATTCGGAGGTGTCGATCAATCAGGACGTCTCCCCGATGCTGCACGGCGCGCAGTTGTGGGTGGCGTTGCCGGACTCCGACCGTGACACCCGACGCGACTTCGCCCACTATGTACCCCAGCCCGTCTGGTTGCCCGGCGCCGTCGTCCGGGTGTTCCTGGGCGCAGTGGCCGGCGCCCGCTCACCGGCACACACCTTCACTCTCCTGCTGGGCGCCCAGCTGGACCTGGACGCCGGTGCCCGGGTGGTGCTCGACATCGACCCGGCGTTCGAACACGGCGTGCTGTGCGACCGCGGCGTGTTGAGTATGGCCGGTGTCACGCTGGACCTGGCCGACCTCGGCTACCAGGGCCCCGGAAGCTCGTCGCTGCAGCTCGACAACCGTAGCGACCAGCCAGCGCGGGCGCTGCTGCTGGGCCGTGCCCCGTTCACTGAGCAGGTGCTGATGTGGTGGAACTTCGTCGGGCGCAGCCATGATGACATCGTCGGCTACCGCCGGCTGTGGGAGGCCGCCGACGAGCGCTTCGGTGTCGTCGAGGGTTACCGCGGCTCCCCCGCCCGGTTACCCGCGCCCCTGTTACCGACCACCCCGCTGCGGCCGCGTCCGCGGCCCAACCGAGAGAAAGAGGAGATGTCATGACCACCGACAAGACCGGCGCACCAACCACCGTCAGCGCCGCCGACGGCAAATACAGCATCGCAGTCGACGGCAAGACGGTCGGACATACCGCCGTCGCCGACCGCGATAGCCAGCGGGTTTTCTACCACACCGAGATCGACGACCAGTTCGGCGGACGCGGCTTGGCGACGATCTTGGTGCGCGAAGCGCTCGAGGCCACCCGCGCCGACGGCAAACGTGTCGTCGCGGTGTGTCAGATGGTGGCTGGAGTGCTGGAGAAACATCCGGAGTTCAACGCCATCACCGACCCGGTCACGCCGAAGATCGAGCGTTGGGCGCAGAACCTGCCGACGGATTAGCCGTCGACACGGCGGGCGAAGGGGTCGGTGGGCGAAGGGGGACTTGAACCCCCACGTCCCGAAGGACACTGGCACCTGAAGCCAGCGCGTCTGCCATTCCGCCACTCGCCCTAAAACAACCGGTGGAGCCTATCACTGTAGTAGTCGAGCACCCCAACCGTATCGGTGCCCCCGCGAGGCTGCTCACCACCGGACAGCAGCCAACTCATACCGTTTTACCTGCGTTGATGCGATTCTCAGAGTTCCGACGGTGCCGCTGCGCTGTGGCGGCCCGATACCATACTGACGAGGAAGATGGGTGATGCGACACGTGGGAAGGTCGGACCCTGGGCAGGTATATGACAACCAGTGAGGCGAGCGTTGGACATAGGCAGCCGGAAGGGGCTAGTTCAACGCATCGAGCGCAAACTCGAGTCCACCGTCGGGGACGCTTTTGCCCGGGTCTTCGGCGGGTCGATCGTCCCGCAAGAACTAGCAGCCATGCTGCGCCGAGAAGCAGCGGAGGGTGTTCGCCCGCTTCCGGGCAATCACATTTTGGCTCCGAATGAATACGTCATTACCCTCGGTGTACACGACTACGAGAAAGTGGGCGCCGCCCCGGATCTCACGTCGGACGCTTTCGCTAGGCATTTAGCGGGATATATCGGTGAACAGGGGTGGCAAACGTATGGTGATGTGGTCGTCCGGTTCGAGCAAACGTCGAACCTGCATACCGGCCAGTTCCGCACCCGCGGCGCTGTCAACCCCGATGTGGAGCCCCGCCCGACAGCTAGCGATTTCGCCCCAGCACAATCAGATCATGCGTTCAGCGCAGAACCAGGAGTACGACCGATGACTGAGAATTCGAGCTACGGCGGCGCCCAAGGGCAGGGGCGGCCCGGTGACGATTACGACGATGACCGCTACGGACGTCCCCAAGACGATCCGGGCGGCGGCGGCCAGGATCCGCGCGGTCCCTATCCGCCGGAGCCGGGTGGCTACCAAGACCAGGGCGGCTACCCGCCCAGGCAGCCCGAGCAGGGCGGCTACCAAGGCCAAGGCGGCTACCCAGACCAGCGCGGCTACCAAGGCCAAGGCGGCTACCAAGACCAGCGCGGCTACCCGCCCAGGCAGCCCGAGCAGGGCGGCTACCCGCCCAGGCAGCCCGAGCAGGGCGGCTACCCCGACCAAGGCGGCTACCAAGACCAGCGCGGCTACCCGGACCAAGGCGGCTACCAAGGCCAAGGCGGCTACCCGCCATACGAACAGCCCCCCTCGGGCGGCTACGGCGGTGGCCAGGGATACGACCAGGGTTACCGCCAGGGTGGCGACTACGGCCAACCCGGCGGCCAGGGCTACGACAATTACAGTGACTACGGTCGCGGCCCGGGTCGTCCCGACGAAACCGGCTACGGACCACCGGCGCAGCCGGCGTCCTATCCCGACCAGGGCGGCTACGACCAGGGCTACCAGGGCGGGCCAGGATACGGGTCGCAAGACTACGGTCAGCCCGACTACGGCCGGTATGCCGACGCTCCTCCCGGCGGCGGGGCGTACGCCCCACCCGGCGGCGGGTACGGCGGTGGGTACGGCGAGCCGGCGGGTCAGGACTACGACTACGGTCAGCCGGCCGGCGGCTACGGGCCCGGCGGTTACTCGTCGTCCGGCACCACCGTCACCTTGCAGCTCGACGACGGCAGTGGCCGGACCTACCAGTTGCAGCAGGGCACCAACATCGTGGGTCGTGGACAGGACGCCCAGTTCCGGCTGCCGGACACCGGCGTGTCGCGTCGTCACCTGGAAATCCGCTGGGATGGCCAGGTCGCGCTGCTTTCCGACCTCAACTCCACTAACGGCACCACCGTCAACAACGCGCCGGTCCAGGAGTGGCAGTTGGCCGACGGCGACGTGATCCGACTCGGCCATTCCGAGATCGTCGTCCACATCCACTGAGGCTCATAGCCCGGCGCAGCTGTTCAGCTTCACCCCGCGTCGAGCGCCGTCCAAGTATCGTGACGTTGCTGATGTGCTCGGTGTCGCGGGCGGCAGGACGGAGAGGACGCCAGATGCAGGGACTCGTACTGCAGCTGACGCGTGCCGGATTCTTGATGCTGTTGTGGCTGTTCGTCTGGTCGGTGCTGCGGATCCTGCGGACCGACATCTACGCGCCGACCGGCGCTGTGATGGTGCGCCGCGGTTTGGCGTTACGCGGCACCTTGCTGCCCTCGCGGCAACGTCGACATGCCGCACGCTATCTGGTGGTTACCGAGGGAGCGCTGATCGGAGCGCGCATCACGTTGAGCGCCCAGCCGGTGCTGATCGGGCGCGCGGACGACTCCACCGTGGTCCTCACCGATGACTACGCCTCGACGCGGCACGCTCGGCTATCCCAGCGGGGCTCGGAATGGTACGTCGAGGATCTAGGATCGACCAACGGTACCTACCTTGACAGGGCGAAGGTGACGACAGCGCTACGGGTTCCGATCGGCACGCCGGTTCGTGTCGGCAAAACGGTAATCGAGTTGCGCCCGTGACCCTGGCTATGCGTTATGCGGCTCGCAGCGATGTCGGCCTGGTGCGCTCCAACAACGAAGATTCGGTATATGCCGGCGCACGGCTGCTGGCCCTGGCCGATGGCATGGGCGGCCACGCCGCCGGCGAGGTCGCCTCTCAACTGGTGATCGCCGCGTTGGCCCACCTCGACGACGACGAACCCGGAGGTGATCTACTCGCCAGGCTCGACGCGGCGGTGCGCGCCGGCAATTCGGCCATCGCCGAGCACGTGGAGTTGGAGCCCGACCTCGAGGGCATGGGCACCACGCTCACCGCGATCCTGTTCGCGGGCAACCGTCTTGGGCTGGTGCACATCGGTGATTCACGCGGCTATCTGCTCCGCGACGGGGAACTGACGCAGATCACCAAAGATGACACCTTCGTCCAAACCCTGGTGGACGAAGGGCGGATCACCCGAGAAGAGGCGCACAGCCACCCGCAGCGCTCGCTGATCATGCGGGCACTGACCGGTCACGAGGTCGAGCCCACCTTGACCATGCGTGAGGTGCACACCGGTGACCGGTATCTGCTGTGCTCAGATGGACTCTCCGACCCGGTCAGCGACGAAACCATCCTTGAGGCACTGAAAGTACCCGACGTCACCGACAGCGCCGACCGGCTCATCGAACTGGCCCTGCGCGGCGGCGGGCCCGACAACGTGACGGTGGTGGTCGCCGACGTCATCGACTACGACTACGGCCCGACCCAACCGATCATCGCGGGAGCCGTGTCCGGTGACGACGGCGACCAAACGACCCGCGCCAACACTGCTGCGGCCCGCGCTTCGGCCATCAATCCCCGCAAAAGTGTCGTCAAACGCGTTCTGCCGCAAGTAGACACATTTATCCGGCCTCGCCGGTCGCGGCGCCGGATGGCGATCGGCGTCGCACTGGTAGTGCTGCTGGTGCTCGCGGGGATGGCCATCGGCCGCACAGTCATCTACAGCAACTACTACGTCAGCGGCTACACCGACACCGTGTCGATCATGCGCGGCGTTCAGGGGTCGATTTTCGGGATTCCCCTGCACAAACCCTATTCACAGGGTTGCCTCAATAGCCGCGGTGAGCTGTCGGTGATCAAGTACAGCCAGCCTAAAACCAACCTCAACTGTCGTCCGATGAAACTGTCCGACCTGCGTCCTTCCGAGCGTGCACAGGTCGCAGCGGGGCTGCCGGCCGGGAGCCTCGAGGAGGCCGTCAACCAGCTTCGTAAATTGTCGGCGAGTTCGCTGTTGCCGCCCTGCCCACCGCCGCGCGCCACGTCGCCACCCACTCGAAGCCCGCAGACCCCGACGACCACCCCGTCCACCCCCGAAGAATCCCCGGTGGGTCCCTCGGCAACGACCACCGCGCCCTCTGCGACCGCGCACCCCCCGTCACCACCCGAGCCAGGAATCGACTGCCGGACGGTCGCATGACGACACAGCTGCAGCCGCCGGTCGCGGTCACACCCCCGCTGCCGAACCGGCGCAATGCCGAACTGCTGCTGCTGTGCTTCGCCGGCGTGATCACCGCGGCAGCATTCGTCATCGTGGAAGCCAACCAGGACCGCGGATTGCGTTGGGATCTAATAACTTACGCCGCAGCCTTCCTGGCGCTTTTCACGGGTGCGCACCTGGCCATCCGGCGCTATGCCCCCTACGCGGATCCACTGCTGCTGCCGGTGGTGGCGTTGCTCAACGGTCTGGGCCTGGTGATGATCCATCGGCTCGACCTGGCTGATGGCGTCTCCGGCAACGCTGGCGGCAGTTCTACTCCCAGCGCGAACCAGCAGATGTTATGGACGCTGCTGGGCGTAGCCGCATTCGCAATCGTGCTGAGGTCGTTGAAGGACCATCGACAACTCGCTCGCTACGGCTACGTCTGCGGGCTGGCCGGCTTGGTGATGCTGGCGATTCCGGCACTACTACCGTCGAACATGGCCGAGCAGAATGGCGCCAAAATCTGGGTTCGGTTGTTCGGCTTCTCAATTCAGCCTGCCGAATTCTCCAAAATTCTGCTGTTGGTCTTCTTTTCGGCCGTGCTGATCGCGAAACGCGGCTTGTTCACCAGCGCCGGCAAACATGTGCTGGGCACGGACCTGCCCCGTCCGCGAGACCTGGCGCCGCTGCTTGCGGCCTGGGTGATCTCGGTCGGCGTCATGGTCTTCGAGAAGGACCTGGGGACCTCGCTGCTGCTCTACGCGTCGTTCCTGGTGGTGGTTTACCTTGCCACCCAGCGGTTTAGCTGGGTGGTCATCGGAATGGCGTTGTTCGCGTTGGGAAGCGTTGCGGCGTACTACGCGTTCGACCACGTCCGGATTCGCGTGCAGACCTGGCTGGACCCATTCGCCGATCCGGAAGGCAGCGGCTACCAGATGGTGCAGTCGTTGTTCAGCTTTGCCACCGGCGGCGTTTTCGGTACCGGGCTGGGTAACGGTCAACCGGACACCGTGCCGGCGGCGTCCACCGATTTCATCGTCGCCGCGTTCGGCGAGGAGCTCGGACTGGTCGGGTTGGCCGGCTTGCTGATGCTCTACACCATCGTCATCATCCGCGGCATGCGCACGGCGATCGCGGTACGTGACAGCTTCGGTAAACTGCTGGCCGCCGGGCTGGCGTCGACGCTGGCCATCCAATTGTTCGTCGTCGTCGGTGGTGTCACCGAGTTGATCCCGCTGACCGGGCTCACCACACCCTGGATGTCCTACGGCGGTTCGTCGCTGTTGGCCAACTATGTGTTGCTGGCGATTCTGGTGCGTGTCTCGCACGCTGCCCGCCGTCCATTGCGCACCCGGTCACGCAACACATCGTCGATCGCGGTCGTCGGCACTGAGGTGATAGAGCGGGTATGAACGCCTCTTTGCGCCGGATCTCAGTGACTGTGATGGCGTTGATCGTGTTGCTGCTGTTCAATGCCACGCTCACCCAAGTGTTCACCGCCGACGGGCTGCGCGCCGATCCTCGTAATCAGCGGGTCCTGCTCGATGAGTACTCCCGTCAGCGCGGCCAGATCACCGCGGGCGGCCAACTGCTGGCCTACTCGGTGGCGACCGACACTCGGTTCCACTTTCTACGGGTGTATCCCGATCCCGCGATGTACGCGCCGGTGACCGGCTTCTATTCGCTGCGCTACTCCAGCGCAGGCCTGGAACGTGCCGAAGATCCCCTGCTCAACGGCTCCGACCAGCGTCTGTTCGGTCGCCGGTTGGCCGATTTCTTCACCGGTCGCGATCCCCGCGGCGGCAACGTCGACACCACCATCAACCCGCACGTCCAACAGGCCGCCTGGGAGGCGCTGCAGCGGGGCTGCGACGGACCGTGCAAAGGCGCCGTGGTCGCCCTGGAACCGGCCACCGGCAAGATCCTGGCGCTGGTGTCGTCGCCGTCCTACGACCCCAACCTGTTGGCGTCACACGATGCCGGCGCGCAGTCGCGGGCCTGGCAGCAGCTCCGCGACGATCCCGCCTCGCCGTTGACCAACCGCGCCATCGCCGAGACCTATCCGCCTGGTTCGACGTTCAAAGTGATTACCACGGCCGCCGCGCTGCAGGCCGGAGCCACCGAGGACGAGCAGCTGACCGCGGCGCCGACGTTCCTGCTGCCCGACAGCACCGCCACGCTGGAGAACTACGGTGGTGCCCCGTGCGGCGGCCGGCAGACGGTGTCGTTGCGCGAAGCCTTCGCGCGATCCTGTAACACCGCGTTCGTCCAGTTGGGTATCTTGACCGGCGCCGATGCGCTGCGCAGCACCGCGCAGTCGTTCGGGCTCGACACCACTCCCGACCCGATTCCGCTACAGGTCGCCGAATCCACGGTCGGCGCAATCACGGACGATGCCGCGGTGGGGATGTCGAGTATCGGCCAGAAGGATGTCGCGCTGACACCGCTGGAAAACGCGATCGTGGCGGCAACCATCGCCAACAACGGGGTGACCATGCAGCCCTACCTGGTCGAAAGCCTCAAGGGGCCCGACCTCGCTAACATCGGCACCACTGCCCCGCGTGAACAGCGTCGGGCGGTGTCACCGCAGGTCGCGGCTAAGCTGACAGAGCTGATGGTCGGCGCCGAGAAACTCACACAGCAGAAAGGGGCCATCCCCGGCGTGCAGATCGCATCTAAGACCGGTACCGCAGAGCACGGCACCGACCCGCGCAACACTCCACCGCACGCGTGGTACATCGCCTTCGCGCCGGCGGAAACCGCCAAGGTGGCCGTTGCGGTTCTGGTGGAGGATGGTGCCGACCGGGTGTCCGCAACCGGTGGCGCGCTCGCTGCGCCAATCGGGCGCGCCGTGGTCGACGCGGCGCTGCAGGGAGGACCATGAGCCCGCGAGTAGGTGTGACGCTGTCCGGCCGGTATCGGCTGCAGCGCCTCATCGCCACCGGCGGCATGGGCCAGGTGTGGGAGGCGATAGACAACCGCCTGGGTCGCCGGGTCGCGATCAAGGTGCTCAAACAGGAGTTCTCCCAGGACTCCGAGTTCATCGAACGGTTCCGGGCCGAGGCGCGCACCACCGCGATGCTCAACCACCCGGGGATCGCCAGCGTTCACGACTATGGCGAAACCCAGATGAACGGCGAGGGCCGGACCGCCTACCTGGTGATGGAGCTGGTCAACGGTGAGCCGCTCAACTCCGTAATCAAGCGCACCGGCAAGCTCTCGCTACGCCACGCGCTGGACCTGCTCGAACAGACCGGCCGCGCACTGCAGGTCGCGCACGCCGCCGGTCTGGTGCACCGCGACGTCAAACCCGGCAACATCCTGATCACGCCCACCGGCCAGGTGAAGATCACCGACTTCGGTATCGCCAAGGCCGTCGACGCCGCGCCGGTGACCCAGACCGGCATGGTGATGGGAACCGCGCAATACATCGCGCCCGAGCAGGCCCTCGGTCACGATGCGACCCCGGCGTGCGACGTCTACTCGTTGGGAGTCGTCGGGTACGAATCCTTGTCGGGTAAACGGCCGTTCACCGGTGACGGCGCACTCACGGTCGCGATGAAGCACATCAAAGAGCCCCCGCCGCCGCTGCCCGCCGATCTGCCGCCCAATGTGCGTGAACTCATCGAGATCACCCTGGTCAAGAATCCCGGCATGCGGTACCGCAGCGGCGGGCCGTTCGCCGACGCTGTGGCCGCGGTCCGCGCAGGCCGCCGCCCTCCTCGCCCGAACCAGGCCGGGGGTGGCGGTCGGGCCGCTCCGGCGGCCATTCCCTCGGGCGCCCACACCAGAGCAGCGGCCCCTGCCACCGGCCGGGCGCCGGTGGCCCGCCGGTCCCGACCCGCGACGGGCGGTCACCGCCCGCCGCCCCCGCAACGCACCTTCTCGTCGGGGCAGCGTGCACTGCTGTGGGCAGCCGGTGTGCTGGGCGCGCTGGCGATCATCATCGCGGTGCTGATCGTCATCAACTCCCACGGCGACACCGGTCAGCCCCCCACTGTCACCGATACCGGCACTCCCACGTCCACCGCGGTGGGCTTAGCGCCAGCACAGCCGTCCAATTGGACGGATCGCGGGGTCACGGGTAATCCTGGACAGCTAAGTCGGCAGCCCCAATTTCGTTGGGCTGTCGCGCCGACGCACCCCTACCACGCGTCGCTGGCCCGACACGAGAAATGGCAATGACCACCCCGCAACACCTGTCCGATCGTTACGAACTGGGGGAAATCCTCGGCTTCGGCGGTATGTCGGAGGTGCACCTGGCCCGGGACGTCCGGCTACACCGTGACGTGGCGGTCAAGGTGCTGCGCGCCGACCTGGCCCGCGACCCCAGCTTTTATCTGCGCTTCCGCCGTGAAGCGCAGAACGCCGCCGCGCTGAACCACCCGGCGATCGTCGCGGTATACGACACCGGCGAGGCCGAGACCGACGCCGGACCGCTGCCCTACATCGTGATGGAATACGTCAACGGCGTCACGTTGCGTGACATCGTGCACACCGAGGGTCCAATGCCGGCCAAGCGGGCGATCGAGGTCATCGCCGACGTGTGCCAGGCGCTGCACTTTTCTCACCAGCACGGCATCATCCACCGTGATGTCAAGCCGGCAAACATCATGATCAGCACCACCAACGCGGTCAAGGTGATGGATTTCGGTATCGCGCGAGCGATCGCCGACAGCGGTAACAGCGTCACCCAAACGGCAGCGGTGATCGGGACCGCGCAATACCTGTCTCCCGAGCAGGCCCGCGGCGACAGCGTCGACGCTCGCTCCGACGTCTATTCGCTGGGCTGTGTTCTTTACGAAATCCTCACCGGCGAAGCACCTTTCGTCGGTGACTCACCGGTCGCGGTGGCTTACCAGCATGTCCGCGAGGATCCCGTTCCACCGTCGCAACGACACGACGACATTTCCCCCGAGCTCGACGCCGTCGTACTCAAGGCGCTGGCCAAGAACCCGGAAAACCGCTATCAGACCGCCGCGGAGATGCGCACCGATTTGGTCCGGGTGCACAACGGCGAGCAACCCGAGGCGCCCAAGGTGCTCACGGCCGCCGAGCGGACCTCGCTGATGGCGTCTTCGCATTCGAGCGACTCGGGGGGCACCCACACCGACCCGCTGCCCCGCCAGGAACTGGAGTTCGGCCGGGCCCGCAACCCCGGTTCGGTGGGCCGCTGGCTCATCGCGGTCGCCGTGCTGGCAGTGCTGACCGTGATTGTCACGATCGCCATCAACACGTTCGGCGGCGGGATGCGCAATGTGCAGGTGCCGGACGTTCGGGGACAGGTGTCCGCCGACGCGATCGCGATGCTGCAGAACCGTGGCTTCAAGACCCGCACCCAGCAGAAGCCGGACTCGACGGTGCCACCCGACCACGTCATCGGCACCGACCCCGAAGCCAACGCCTCGGTGGGTGCCGGTGACCAGATCACCCTCAACGTGTCGACCGGTCCCGAGCAGCGCGAGGTGCCCGACGTGTCCTCACTGAGCTACGCGGCCGCCGTAAAGAAGTTGAAGGCCGCCGGGTTCGGCCGTTTCCGGCAGGTGGCTTCGCCGTCGACCGCAGAAATGAAGGACCGGGTTGTGGGAACCAATCCGCCGGCCAACCAGACCTCGGCGATCACCAACCAGATCGACGTCATCGTCGGCTCCGGGCCGTCGACGAAGCAGATCCCCAGCGTCGCCGGACAGACCGTTGAGCTCGCACAGAAGAACCTCGGTGTTTACGGGTTCACCAAGTTCACCGAGGCAGCGGTGGACAGCCCCCGCCCAGCCGGCGAAGTGGTCGGAACCAATCCACCGACGGATGCGACGGTGCCGGTGGACTCGGTGATCGAACTGCAAGTGTCCAAGGGCAATCAATTCGTGATGCCTGATCTGTCGGGTCTGTTCTGGACCGACGCCGAACCGCAACTGCGTGCGCTGGGCTGGACCGGCGTACTGGTCAAAGGCGCCGACGTCGACGCCGGCGGCTCCGCGCACAACCGGGTTGTGTACCAGAGCCCGGCAGCGGGTCAGGGCGTCAACAAAGACGGCGCCGTCACGCTGAAGTTCGGTCAGTAAGAGCGGGTCGCACCGCAGCGAGAACCTCACCTTCCAGCCGGCTCACCAACGCGTCGTCGCGGGCCTGACCACAGTAGGCCAGCCAATTGGCCAACATCCGGTGCCCGCCCTCGGTGAGGATCGACTCGGGGTGGAATTGGACCCCGTGGATGGGCGCGTCGATGTGCCGCACCCCCATGATCACGCCGCCGCGGGTGCGAGCGGTCACCTCCAGTTCGGTCGGCAAGGTTTCCGGCAAGATCGTCAACGAGTGATACCGGGTCGCGGTGAATGGATCTGGAAGCCCCTGTAGCACACCACTATTCGTGTGGAATACGCTGCTGGTCTTGCCGTGCAGAAGTTCTGGTGCGCGGTCCACGGTGGCGCCGAACGCGACCCCGATGGCCTGGTGCCCCAGGCATACTCCGAACAGCGGGGTGCGCGCGGCCGCACAGGCGCGAACCAGGCTGACCGAGGCCCCCGCGCGTTCGGGTGTACCCGGGCCGGGGCTCAGCAGCACCCCGTCGAATTCGGTGGCGACCGCCGCGTCATCGGACAACCGGGCGTCGTCATTGCGCCACACCATAACCTCGGCGCCGAGCTGCCCGAGGTACTGCACCAGGTTGAACACAAAGCTGTCGTAGTTGTCGACGACCAAGACCCGCATCGCAACAGGCTACCGCCCGGCCGACCGGAGTGATTCGGCTCAGTAGCTCACCGGGCCGGCCGGCTCGGCAAAGTGCATACGCACCGGCTCGGTGTGCCCGACGATGTGGACATCAGGTACCACTTGTTCGGCGTAGCCGAGGCCGAAACGCACCACATACTGCTTATACAGAGTCACCAGGGGAGCGGCGGCCAGCGCGGTCTGCATGGCCGCGGCGTCACCGATAGCGGCGATGATGTAGGGCGGACTGTAGGTACGTCCGTTGAGCAGCAATGTGTTTCCCACGCAACGCGGTGCCGAGGTGGCGATGATGCGCTGGTCCTGCATCTGAATCGCCTCGGCACCGGCACCCCACAATGCGTTGAGCACGGCCTGGATGTCCTGCTGGTGCACGACCAAATCGTCGGGGGAGGCGTCGCGCGGGAAACGGCCGTTGGCGTCGCGCTGGGCGTCGGTGAGTGTGACTACCAGGCCCGGCCCGTGTACCGGATCCAGGCCGGCATCGCGGGCCAACCCCGCACTCCGCCGAAGCATCGCCATCAGCGCCGTATCCGAGGACCGGCCATGGGTGGAATCGATCGTGCCGGCCAAATTGTCACGCTGCGCGCCGAGACGATCGACCGACGACTGCGCATCCCGAACCAGGTCCACCAGCCGCGGCGCGTCGCTGCCCCGGATCTCCCCGCCACCGGATACCCCGTGCGTGGCGCCGAGCAGCAACCCGGCCAGCAGGCAGACCACTGGCACCCCGACACGCCACGGCGCGCGCCGGGCGATGGACGCGGCCCGCCGGGCGATCGGTGTGGCCATCGACTCTCCTTGGCGGGCGGCGGTGTGGGTTAATCTCGTAGCCGAACAAATGCTTGTAGCGGCTACCGCTATGGTTGCACGCCCTGAACACCGCATCTCCGAGGTATCTATGCCGAAGTCGAAGGTCCGCAAGAAGAGCGATTTCACCGTCAGCACGGTGAGCCGTACTCCGGTTAAGGTCAAGGTCGGGCCGTCGAGCGTGTGGTTCGTCACATTGTTCGTCGGCTTGATGCTGTTCGGCTTGGTCTGGCTGATGGTGTTTCAGCTGGCGGCCACCGGCCCGGATGCGCCGTCGGTGCTGAACTGGATGGCCGAGCTGGGCCCGTGGAACTACGCGGTTGCCTTTGCTTTCATGATCAGCGGTTTGTTGCTCACGATGCGGTGGCACTAGAAACCTCGGCGCCTTAATGAATTCATCTTGGGTCATCGCGGTTACTGTGCTGGCAACCTTACGGTCTAACAATCACACACGTGTGATTCATCCCCATTGGGGATAGCACCTGTGGATAACCGCATCGGCAGTGGTAGCACTACCCGGGAGTAGCGTGCAGCAAACGGAGTGGGCGCCTTCGAGCGTCGGAATTGCTGGTTGTGGCGCCGTTGGCGTTGTGATGGCTATCGCTTCTGTGATCCTGGTCACAGATCCTCCGGGCCGGCTACTGACCGGTATTGCTGCGGCTGGTCTGATCTTGTTTGCAAGTGCATCCTGGCGTGCCCGGCCAAAGCTGGCAATTACCGGCGATGGCCTGCAGGTACGCGGATGGTGGCGGACGCAGTTATTGCGCCGCTCCGACATCAAGATCATCCGGATCACCGAGTTTCGCCGGATCGGCCGCAAGATGCGCTTGCTCGAGGTGGAGGCGGTCGACGGCCGGCTGATGATCTTTTCCCGCTGGGATCTCGGCACCGACCCCCTCGACGCGCTCGATGCGCTCACCGCCGCCGGATACGCCGGCGCCTGATCGAGTCAGGAAATGGTGACCGACTCGATGACGACGGCTTCGGCTGGCCGGTCGCTGTGGTCGGTAGCGGTGTGGGCGATCTCGTCGACGACCTTCTGCGACTCCGGCTCGACCACCTCACCGAAGATGGTGTGCCGCCGGTTCAGATGCGGTGTCTTGCCGACGGTGATGAAGAACTGGGACCCGTTGGTTCCCGGGCCGGCGTTGGCCATCGCCAACAGGTACGGCTTGTCGAACTGCAACTCCGGGTGGAACTCGTCGGCGAACTTGTAGCCCGGCCCGCCGCGCCCGGTCCCCGTCGGGTCGCCGCCCTGGATCATGAACCCGCTGATCACCCGATGGAACACCGCGCCGTCGTAAAACGGGCCGGAGGTGCTGCCCGACGCGTTCTCGGTCGAGTACTCCTTGGTGCCCTGCGCCAGACCCACGAAGTTCGCGACGGTCTTGGGAGCATGGTTTCCGAACAGAGCGATCTTGATATCACCGCGGTTGGTGTGCAGCGTGGCAGTCGCGGTCTGAATGGGGCTGGTAGTCACGGCATCACAGTCTGCCATCACCGGAGCGCGCACCGGCGGGCCGGTGCCGATACCGCTCACCGGACCCGCTGGCGTCCCAATAGTGGCAGTCTGGGAAGTCCACGCAACGCGGCAGAAGGGCAGCAGATGACGACAGCTATCGAAACTCGGTTGAGTCCCCGGAAGCGCCTGACCCAGGGCCTGGCGTCTACCGCGGTGGGGCCTGTGGACGTCACCCGCGGCCTCGTCGGACTGGGCGTTCAGTCGGCGCGGGCAGGCGTGTCGGATCTGCGTCGGCGCTACCGGGAGGGCCGGCTGGCTGCTGACCTGCAGGCTGCACAGGAGACGGTCACCACCGAATTGGCCGCCGCACAGGAGGCGGTCGCCGGTCTGCCGCAGGCGCTGCAAAAGGCGCGCCGTTCCCAACGTCGTAGCAGACGTCCGTGGGTGATTACCGGATTCGTTGTGGTGGCACTCGCCGGTGGTGCGGTCGCGTTCTCGATCATCCGGCGCTCATCGCGCCCGGAGCCGTCGCTGCGGCCGCCCAGCGTCGACGTGCAGCAGCGCCTGTAGCCCGGTCGTCGCGCCGCCGTGGAGTGGAGCCTGGGGTGTCTGAGTTCACGACATAGGTGACAGATGAGTCGGGTGATGGGTTACACCTGGGGTGGCCGCCGATGAGTCGCGTCATAGGTGACAGTCGTGGTTCATGTCAAAAGCCCGTGCAGTCGTTCTTGAAGTCGTCAGCGGTCACCTCAGCGTCACCGACGCAGCCGACATCTACGGGATCTCTCGACAACACATTTACCGCCTGCTCGACCGCTACCGAGACGGCGGCCTCGAGGCCCTCGATCCACGCTCGCGGCGTCCCGCCAGCAACCCGCGCGCGGTCGGCGATGAAGTCATCATCGCGATCGTGCGATTACGCGAACAACTCAGTGCCGAGGGCCTCGACGCTGGCCCTTGACGTTGCAGTGGCACTTGGCTGAGCAAGGCCTGCCGGTGCCGTCGACCTCAACCATCCGGCGCATCCTGCACCACCACGGCCTGATTACCCCACAGCCGCGTAAGCGCCCCAAAAGCTCCTATCACCGCTTCCAGGCCGATCAGCCCAACGAATGCTGGCAGTCCGACTTCACCCACTGGCAACTGTCCGACGGCACCGACGTCGAGATCATCGACTGGCTCGACGACCACTCCCGGCTACTGCTCTCGCTGACCGCCTTCACCCACGTCACCGGCCACGATGTCGTCAACACCTTCACCGCCAACGTCAACACCTACGGGCCGCCCGCCTCGACGCTGACCGACAACGGCTCGGTCTACACCTCACGGTTCACCGGCGGCCGCAACGCCTTCGAGTACCTACTCGCCACCC
>NZ_JBOHHI010000031.1:0-7699 GCF_050700595.1 Mycobacterium sp. | reverse complement strand
GGACTGTTGGGTGCGACGGCGTATACCCACTCCGCCGGCTACTTCGTGACGTTTATGACCGGCAACGCCCAGCGCGCGGTGCTCGGGTTTTTCCGCGACGAACATTGGTTGGCGCTGTCGGCCGCGGTGCTGATATTCGCATTTCTGGCCGGCGTGGTGAGCGCGTCGTTGTGTCGGCGATACATCTGGCCCACCCGACCGCACGGGGCGACCGTGCTGACCACGTTGGCGCTGGTGCTCGCGACGGTGCTCGACCTCACGGTCGGAGGCGGGCCCACGCTTCCGCTGCCGTTCCTGCCGGTCGCGTTGGTGACCTTCGGTGTGGGCACGTTGAATACCACGTTCGTCAAGGGTGGCGAGGTGTCGATCCCGTTGAGCTATGTCACGGGGACGCTGGTGAAGATGGGTCAAGGTATCGAACGCCACCTCAACGGGGGGACGCTCGAAGACTGGTTGGGATATTTTCTGCTGTTCGCCGGGTTTGTCGCCGGTGCCACCGCCGGCGGATTCATCAGCCTGGTCACCGGTGGCACCCAAATGCTGGCGGTCGCCAGCGTGGTCTGCGCACTGACCACCGGATACACCTATCTGTATGCCGACCGACGCGGCCTATGGAAGTAGCCGGGGCCTAATGGCGACGCCGAACGTGCGCCCAAGGATCGGCAGCAGCGCTGGGGGTGCGCTGCTGCCGATCTTGGGGGCGGTGTCAGGCGGCGTTCGGTGCGCCGTTCAGCACTCGCTGGATGTCCGGCTTCATGGCCACCAGCTGCTGGTTCCAGTAAGCCCAGTCGTGCGTGCCGTTGGACGGGAAGTTGAACACACCGTTGGTGCCGCCGGCCGCCAGGTAGTTGGCCCGGAAACTTTCGTTGGTGCGCAACGTCATACTTTCCAGGAACTTGGCCGGCATGCTGTCGCCACCCAACTCGTTGGGGGTGCCGTTACCGCAATAGGCCCAGATGCGGGTGTTGTTGGCGACCAGCCGCGGAATCTGGACCGTCGGGTCGTTACGCTTCCACGCCGGATCGCTCGACGGACCCCACATGCTGTTGGCGTTGTAGCCGCCCGAGTCGTTCATCGCCATGCCGATCAATGTCGGCCACCAGCCCTCCGAAGGGTTCAAGAACCCTGACAACGACCCCGCATACGGGAATTGCTGCGGGTAGTAGGCGGCCAGGATCAACGCGGACCCGCCCGACATCGACAGGCCGACCGCGGCGTTGCCGGTGGGTGAAACACCTTTGTTGGCCTGCAACCACGGGGGCATCTCCCTGGTCAGGAACGTCTCCCACTTATAGGTGTAATTCTGGCCGTTACCCTGCGACGGCTGGTACCAGTCGGTGTAGAAGCTGGACGTTCCACCGACCGGCATGACGACCGACAGACCCGACTGGTAGTACTCCTCGAACGCGGGGGTGTTGATGTCCCAGCCGTTGTAGTCGTCCTGGGCGCGCAAGCCGTCGAGCAGGTACACCGAGTGCGGTCCGCCACCCTGGAATTGGACCTTGATATTGCGACCCATCGACGGCGAGGGCACCTGCAGATACTCGACCGGCAGGCCCGGCTTGGAGAACGCCCCCGCGGTCGCCGAGCCGCCGACGGCACCGACCAGGCCAGGCAGCAGCGCCGCCCCGATGGCCGCGATCGTCAGCCGACGCGGTAACCGTGTTGCCCCGTCCCTCAACTTCTCAACGAACTTCATAGCTCCTACCCATCCCAACTTTCATCTGTCGCAAATTGCGGTCGAATAGCTGTCGGTCGCAGTCAAACACAGCAGGACGACATGTCCCGATTACCGCCTCGGGGTGTGATGTCGCGGTTGGCTAACGATTGAGCCTCGGCGCGGGCTCAAAGATAACGGTTATGTTTCAGGCATCGCTTCGACCGTGAATTAATCAGCGTCGCACAGCCTTCCGACTGCGTGCTAGCCGTACTGTCTGACGATCGGGTGGAGGAGGACATCCTTCAGCGAGCCGTTGTCGACCGTCGTGGTCATGTATGTGCATGACGGTTGTCGGCGACGATCGGTCGGTGATCCTGGGTTCAGCAGCCGCAGACCGGTTTTCGTCGTGGTGTCCCACGGGATGTGGCTATGGCCGAACACCAGCACATCGCTTTCCGGGTAGCGCCGTGACATCCGCGCCTCCCGGCCGGTCGCGGCGCCAGTCTCATGGACGACGGTGAAGTGCAGGCCGCCCAGCATCTCATCGGCACGCTCCGGCAGGCGTGACCGCAGTACCGGTCCGTCGTTGTTCCCCCAGCACGCCACCAGTCGAGCGGCCTTTGCCGCCAGCTCATCGAGCAGCTTCGGTGTCACCCAATCGCCGGCATGCAGGACGACGTCGGCTTCGGCGACCCGATCCCAGACCTGCGCGGGTAGATCGCGGGCACGCAGCGGGATGTGGGTGTCGGCAAGGAGGAGCAATCTCACCCGGTCATTCTGCTCGATGTTGGATCTGGCCGAAACCGTCGATCGGGCAGGTGGCACGATGCTCACAGCCGGAACAGAGGAGAACACCTAATGCGCACCTTCGAGTCAGTCGCCGACCTCGCAGCCGCCACGGATCAAGTCATCGGGCAGAGCGAGTGGGTGACCATCACTCAGGAAGACGTCAACAAATTCGCCGACGCGACCGGGGACCACCAGTGGATCCACGTCGATCCGGAACGGGCGGCGAAGGGCCCGTTCGGTACCACGATCGCGCACGGGTTCATGACACTGGCGCTGCTGCCGCGGCTGATGCACGCGATGTACACGGTCAACGGCATAAAACTTGCCGTCAACTACGGCCTGAACAAGGTCCGTTTCCCTGCCCCGGTGCCGGTCGGATCCAAGGTGCGGGCGCAAAGCTCGTTGGTCGGCGTCGAAGACCTCGGCAACGGAGCCGTGCAGGCGACGGTGTCGACCACCGTGGAGATCGAAGGATCCAAAAAACCCGCGTGCGTGGCCGAAAGTATCGTGCGCTACATCTCCTAACGCCGCGAGCCCGGCCTAAACGCACGGTTCGGGACTAACGGCACTATTGCGCGACCGACCCGAGCGCGTCGAAGCCCTTCTGCTGGAGCTGGTACCGAAGTGGTCTGCTGAAGCCCAGCAGCGGGATCTCCCGGGCGCCGCTGGTGAAGAACGTGAACGCCGCGATGCCAGTGGCCGGCGGCAGGTTGCGTGCGAAGTTCCACAGCCTGGGTGTACGGCCATGAAGTAGATTCCCGACCCGAAACCGATCAGGTCATACTCGGACAACGTCTCGGGATTGACTGCCTCGGGTTCGGCGACCTCAACCTGTAGCACCTCAGCCATTCGGTCGGCCACTCGACGGTTATTGCCATGCGAAACCGAAACACAGACCACAAGCGACTTTATGGCTCTTACCTCCTCGAACCCGGCCTTGATGGGGTTATGCTGAACGGACATTTCGCTCGCGGGCAAGGGCGGCATCCTGAGCCTGGGGCGGTGGTCACTTGCGCAGTGGTCGGGGGTAATCGAGGGTGGCGGTGACGAAAGACCCTTCCCGGCTGGGACTTCGGTCGATGTGAAGGAGGAGGGAAGCACTGTCGGAACCGTGCTGTTGGGCCCTGGTGCCCGATCAGCCGGAGTGATCGGATCGATCCGATAGGACGTAACGGGGGGCACGATGAGTTCAGCAACGAGCTCGACGGGGATGGGGTGGCTATGGTGGCGCAGCCAGCCGCCGCGGTACATGCCGGCGACGACGACGATCTACCAATTGACCGACCGACTGCACGACGGGCATACAGCATGCGTACCCGGCGACGAGATCGCGACAACGATATCCACATGGCTAGCCGAACTAAACGTCCACAGCTCGTTGGCCGACGACCTGGAACACGCGGTCCAGACCGGTGACTGGCCGGCAGCGCACGCCATAGGCAAGCACTTATCTATCGACGTGACCATTGCCGCGTGAGCCGGTAATCGGGGACAATTGCCGACCCTTTGACTGACTTTGGGGGCGTTCGCCCACCGGCTGAGTCAGAATTCGGCGACTGCGTGCTCCACGCGTTCAGCCAGTCGGGCTTGTGCCTCGGCACGACGGGTGGGCAGATGCTGGGACGGGAAAGGCGTTGATACCGGCTGATATTCACGCAGAGTGCGGCGGGCGACCGTCATCTTGTGCAGCTCGGTGGCGCCGTCGGCGATACCCAGAGACTCTGCAGCGATCATCATCTTCACGAATGGCATCTCGTTGGAGACGCCGAGCGCGCCGTGCAGGTGCATTGCGCGCTGCACCACGTCGTGCAGCACCTGAGGCATCGCTACCTTCACCGCCGCGATGTCACGGCGCACCTTCTGATAATCATGATGCTTGTCGATCAACCATGCGGTGCGCAGCACCAGCAACCGGAATTGCTCGATCTGGATCCAGCTGTCGGCGATTTTCTCCTGGGTCATCTGCAAATCGGCCAGTTTGCCGAATCGGGTCTGCCGCGATAGCGCCCGCTCGCACATCATGTCGAACGCGCGGCGGGCCAGCGCGATCGTACGCATCGCGTGATGAATCCGGCCACCGCCGAGCCGGGTTTGGGCGATCGCGAATGCCTGGCCTTCGCCGCCGAGCACATGGTCGGCGGGCACCCGTACGTCGGTGTAGCGGACATAGCCGTGAGTCCCGTGTGACTCCGTGCCGACCCCGACGTTGCGGACGATTTCGATGCCCGGTGTCTCGGCCGGAACGATGAACAGTGACATCTTGTCGCGGGAACGCGCATCGGGGTTGGTGACCGCCATGACGATAAAGAAGCTGGCATGTTTGGCATTGCTGGAGAACCACTTCTCGCCGTTGATCACCCAGCTGTCGCCGTCACGCTCGGCGCGGGTGACGAACAGACCCGGATCCGAACCGCCCTGCGGTTCGGTCATCGAATAGCAGGAACTGATCTCGCCGTCGAGCAGCGGCTGCAGATAGCGCGCCTTTTGCTCGTCGGTGCCGAAAAGCGCGATGATCTCGGCATTGCCCGAGTCGGGCGCCTGGCAGCCGAACACTGACGGCGCCCAGCGGGACCGGCCGAGAATTTCGTTGAGCAGCGCGAGCTTGACCTGGCCATAGCCTTGGCCGCCGAGTTCGGGTGTCAGATGCGCCGCCCACAGTCCCTGCTCCTTCACCTTCTGTTGCAGAGGCCGCAGCACCGCCATCGTCTCGGGGTTGTTCTTGTCGTACGGATCGAGCGCGACCAGATCAAGCGGCTCGAGTTCATCGACCATGAATTCTTCGACCCAGCTCAGTTTCTGCTGGTATTCCGGGTCCGTCTCAAAGTCCCACACAGTCGAAATTCCTTGAAGTCGGCCTTTCCGGTGACGCCTGTAGACGCTACAACTAACGGCGGCCCGCCGCTAACCTTGGTCGATGTGACGGTCGAAGCACGCCCGGCGCGCAAAGCTGATATTCGCGCGCTGTCCCAGACGCTGGGCGGCGCCTTCTACGACGATCCGGTGACGATGTGGATACTGCCCGACGACAAGTCGCGCGCAGTGCGGTTGCCGCGGTTGTTCAGGGCCCAGACCCGGCACCATCATCTCGCCGGAGGTGGTGTGGAGGTGGCCTGCGACGGGGCGGCGATCGGCGCGGCGGCGCTGTGGGATCCACCGAACCGATGGCAGCAATCCAGGCGAGCGCAACTGGCGATGCTGCCGTCACTGATCCACACCTTCGGCGTTCGCCCGGCGGCGGCCCGTGAGGTCGTGGAAGTGATGAAGCGCCACCATCCAGAGGAACCGCATTGGTATCTGGCGGTCATCGGCACCGACATCAGCGTGCGGGGTCACGGGTTCGGGCAGGCGCTGATGCGTTCCCGGCTGGACCGCTGCGATGCCGAGCACTGTCCGGCGTATCTGGAATCGAGCAAACCCGAGAACGTGCCTTACTACGAACGCTTCGGCTTCGCCGTCACCGGCGAGATCACGCTGCCCGGCGGCGGGCCGACGCTATGGCCTATGTGGCGGGCACCGAGGTAGCCCACCCCTGAACCGAGCGCGCAGGGCGGTCGAGTGAATTTTTAGCTGCCGTTCAGTCCGACCACGGCGTGACCGGCCGCTCCCGACGCCGACCGTCGACGGTGACGTCGACCCGTTCGTCGAAGAAGGCGACGCGGTCACGCACCGGCTCGGCGTCACGCAGCGGCCGGTGGTAGGTCCAGGCCACATCGGCGGGGCCGTCGGGCACCGAATAGTAGGACGCGCGGCCCTTGTAGGCGCAGTAGCTGACGGTGTCGGTCGGCTCCAGCTCCACGACGACGTCGGTGCGCGGCAGATACCACCGGACCGGCAGCAACGTCTCGAACAGCAGCAACGGGCGCGACGATTCGGCCAGCAACCGGCCCTGCCATTCGATCCGGACATGGCGGCTGCCGGCGAGGATGTCGATGCGTTTGAACGGGTCATGCGGATGGGCGACGATCGACTCCTCTTCTTCGCGCCACTCGAAGGCGTTGAAGTCGAGGACGAGGTACCCGGCCAGGTCGGGGTCGTCGGGCTGGAATGCGGCGGGCTCCAGTCGCGCCACGATGTCGGAGTCCGGCACCGCGTACGTCGGGACCACCCGGCCCGGCTCCCACACCAGCCGGGCATTGACGGTGTCGGCGACCAACTCGCCGGCTAGGTAGACGCGAAGCCGCTTCTCGGTGGGCTCATACCGCAACGATCCGAGCGCACTGCCGAGCAGATCCCGCATCCTGATGGCCATCTTTTCATCCATGCCGCAATCAGGGCTTGCTGCGCCAGCCGGCGACGCCGACGGCGATCATCCGCAACTGCTTGACATGGGTCCGCTTGATGTCGGCCAGCGCCTCGGCGCCCTGGGCATCCTCGATCGACTCGGCGATGACGATCATCGAGTTGACGAACAGGGTTGCCAATATGTTGAGGTCCTCGGTGCTCCAGGCATTGAGCCCGTCGAAGCGGGCAAGGTCGGTGGCCAGTTCGGAGGTGATGAGCCGCAGCTCGGTGCGGATCGCGTACCGCAACACCGTGACCCCGCTGGAGCGCTCCCGGTAGATGAACCGCCAGTGCTCGCGTTGTTCGGCGATGCTGGCGACGACGATCTCGACCGACGACTCGATCACCCGGTTGGGATCGAGCTTTCCCGCGCGCGCTCCGCGCAACATGTCGCGCAGGGTCCGAAACGACTCGTCGATCAGCACCAGCCCGAGGGCCTCCATCGACTCGAAATGACGGTAGAACGCCGCGGGCACAATCCCGACCTCTCGCGTTACTTCACGCAGGCTCAGGCTCCCGAAGCCGCGATCGGCAAGCAGTTTGAGCGCAGCCGCGACGATGGCCCGCCGAGTGGCCTCCTTGCGCTCTTCTCTGGACTGGCTTTCGCGGCCACGTCCTCGGCCCGACCGGTGCGGCCGTGAGTTTGGCGTACGACTGTTCACTATGTGAACTCTACCACAGTGCTGCGGTAATACTTGACGACCTGGCGCCTCGTGACGCACGGTGTACAGATGTTCACCCAAACTTTGAAGAAGCGGGTGCTGGGTTCCGGCCTTGTCGACCTGCTCACCGGCCCGCACGGCGTCGATCGGTACACCGAGCTGGTCGACCCGGCCTGGACGTCGGGGGAGGCCCGCGCCAAGGTCATCGACGTGCGCCGCAGCACACCGCGCAGCGTCACCCTGACGCTGCAGCCGAACGCGGGATTCGATCACACCGTCAGGGCCGGCCAGTACGTCAACCTCTCCC
>NZ_JBOHHI010000030.1:0-5942 GCF_050700595.1 Mycobacterium sp. | reverse complement strand
TCGACGATGCCCAACGTCGCGCATGCCTGTGGACACGACGCACACGCCGCGATCCTGCTCGGCGCCGCGCAGGCGCTGGCCTCGGTGCCCGAGTTACCGATCGGGGTGCGGCTGATCTTCCAGGCCGCCGAGGAGCTGATGCCCGGTGGTGCGCTCGATGCGATCGCCGCCGGGGCGCTGGCCGGAGTCAGCCGGATCTTCGCGTTGCACTGTGATCCCCGGCTTGCGGTTGGCCGGGTCGCGGTGAAGCTGGGGCCGATCACCTCGGCGGCCGACCGGCTCGAGATCGCGTTGTATTCGCCCGGCGGGCATACCTCCCGGCCGCATTTGACCGCGGACCTGGTCTACGGGATCGGGACTCTGATCACCGGAGTGCCCGGTGTGCTGTCCCGCCGCCTCGACCCGCGCAAGGGCACTGTGCTGGTGTGGGGCGCGGTCAACGCCGGTGTCGCCGCCAATGCCATTCCGCAGACCGGCGTGCTGGCCGGCACGGTCCGCACTGCCAGCCGCGAGACGTGGCAGAGCCTGGAGGGCGTCATCCGCGAGGCGGTGTCCGCATTGCTGTCGCCGCTGGGCATCGAGCACACGCTGCAATACCATCGCGGCGTACCGCCGGTGGTCAATGAGGAGGTTTCGACGCGGATCCTCATGCACGCGATCGAAGCCGTCGGTCCCGAGGTGCTGTCCGACACTCGGCAGTCGGGCGGCGGCGAAGACTTCTCCTGGTATCTGGAGAAAGTTCCCGGCGCGATGGCGCGACTCGGGGTGTGGTCGGGTCACGGTCCGCAGCTGGACCTGCACCAGCCGACGTTCGACCTCGACGAGCGAGCTCTGGCGATCGGCGTGCGGGTGATGGTGAACATCGTCGAGCAGGCTGCAGTGTTCTAATTCGGCCTTGGCCGCGAGCGTGCGTGTTTGTGCGTCGACACGCCGCAAATGCCGTACAACGACGCACGCTCGCCGAAGCGGGACCATCCCCAGCGGCAGCTTTGTTCACAATCTGACCGCGCACGGCCCGCAGCCGAATGCGCGGTCGAAATCCGTACCTCCACGATGACCGCCATGAACCAACAGCTGATTCGGCTGCTCGACGACCAAGGTGGAGTGGTCACGTCTGCTCAGGGACTGACGTTCCTGACCCGCCGCGGCCTGGAGTCGCAACTGAACGCTGGTGCGCTGCAGAAGGTTTGGTACGGCATCTACGGGTGCGGCGACGTGGACACCAGGTTGCGGCTAGGTGGCCTGGATTTGGCGACCGGCACCACTGTTGCGGTGTGCCTGGGGACAGCGGCCGCGGCGTACGGTTTCGACACCGAGCAGACTGTTGATTTGCACGTGCTCAATCCACCCGGCCGACAACTGCGGTCCGCAGATGGTCTGGTCGTGCACCGGCGTGAGGGTGCGCCGTTGACTCTGGTCGTCGACCGGCCGGCCACTGCGCCGGCATGGACCGCCATCGAAGTGGCGCGCGGACTGCGTCGGCCGCGTGCACTGGCGACGTTGGACGCCGCGCTGCGCAGTGGCACCTGCAGCCGTGACGACTCGCACAGGGCCGCCAGGCAGCAGTCTGGCCGGCGCGGCATCGTGGCCGTGCGCAAGTTGATTGACTTGGCCGCTCCGCAGGCGGAGTCGCCGATGGAGAGCGAGGTGCGACTGGTGATGATCGATGGAGGTTTGCCGCCGCCGGTGCTGCAGTACGAGGTCGTGGACGCGAACGGCCGGACCTGGCGGCTGGACTTTGCCTGGCCCGAGTCTCGGGTTGCCGCCGAGTACGACGGTGTCGACTGGCACAGCGGCCCCGACGCTTTCTTCCGTGACCGACGGCGGTCGGCGGCACTGCAGGACCTCGGATGGGTGACCGTCGCCATCGTCGCCGAGGACGTCAGGCATCGGCCCTGGGAGCTCGTCCGTCGCATCGAGAGGCAGCTGGAGCGCTCGAAAGCCGCTTGACGCTGCCACGAAGGTGCACAGAATGCCGTCGGCAACAGCGTGTCGCCGTACAAACACGCACGCTCGCGTAGTAAAAGTTGGTTGGCTACTCGCCGTGCCCCGGGCCGATGTTGCGCGCCGGACGAGTGCGCAGGTGATTAACGTACTCCGCTGGCGCACCGGCGATTTCGGCGGCGTCAGCCATCACACCGAGATAGTGTGCCGACGGCAGGCCGCCCTCCCACGCATCGACCACGTACAGCCATGCCAGCACCGGATCGGTTGTGGTGTCCGAGGATAGCCGCTCCACCCGGCATCGAATCTTCTTGTGGATGCCGAGCTCCGAGCCTTCCCACCGGTCCAGGTTCTGCTCGTCGGCGGAGGTGACGTCGTAGAGCACGACGAACACCTTGGATGCCGGATCCTCCGCGATGGTGGCCAACGCGCCCTCCCAGCCGATGTCCTCGCCGCCGAACGTCAGTCGCCAGCCGTGTAGCCAACCGGTTCCGGCCATCGGCGAGTGGGGTGCACGCAGTGCCATCTGCTCTGGATCCATGTTCGACCCGTAAGCGGCGTAGAGCGGCACGGGGAAAGCTTAAACGGCACCCCGCTGGCTGAGCGGTCATCCGACAGTCGGGTGGGTAGGTTGAACCCGTGGCGACCCGCATCGTGATCCTCGGCGGCGGCCCGGCCGGTTACGAGGCCGCCCTCGTTGCCGCGGCACGTGAGGCCCGGGTGACCGTGGTGGACTCCGACGGCATCGGGGGCGCAGCGGTGCTGGCCGACTGCGTGCCGTCCAAGACGTTCATCGCCTCCACCGGCGTCCGCACCGAACTGCGCCGCGCACCCCACCTGGGCTTCGACATCGACATCGACGACGCCAAGATCTCGCTCCCGGAAATTCACCAGCGGGTCAAGAGCCTGGCCGCCGCACAGTCCGCCGACATCACCGATCAGCTGCTCAGCATGGGCGTGGAGGTGATCGCGGGCCGCGGCGAGCTGGTCGACACCACGCCCGGGCTGGCCCGGCACCGGATCAAGGTGACCGCTCACGACGAGGCCACCACCGAGCTTGACGCCGACGTCGTACTGATCGCCACCGGCGCCAGCCCCCGGATCATGGCGTCGGCACAGCCCGACGGCGAGCGCATTCTGACCTGGCGTCAGATCTACGACCTGCACTCGCTGCCCGATCACCTCATCGTGGTGGGTTCCGGGGTGACCGGTGCCGAGTTCGTCCACGCCTACACCGAACTCGGTGTCGCGGTGACCGTGGTGGCCAGCCGCGACCGGGTGCTGCCCTACGAAGACGCCGATGCCGCGCGGGTGCTCGAAGAGTCGTTCGCCGAACGGGGCGTCGAGCTGGTCAAAAATGCCCGCGCGGGCTCGGTCACCCCCACCGATGGCGGGGTGGTGGTCAAGTTGACCGACGGCCGCACCGTCGAGGGCAGCCACGCGCTGATGACGATCGGGTCGACCCCGAATACCGGTGGCCTGGGCCTGGAACGGGTCGGCATCGAATTGGGACGCGGCAACTACCTGACCGTGGACCGGGTGTCACGGACGTCGGTGCCCGGGATCTATGCCGCCGGTGACTGCACCGGTCTGCTGCCGTTGGCATCGGTCGCCGCGATGCAGGGCCGGATCGCGATGTGGCACGCATTGGGGGAGGCGGTCAGCCCGATCCAGCTGCGCACGGTGGCGGCGGCCGTGTTCACCCGGCCCGAGATCGCCGCGGTTGGTGTCCCGCAAACGGCCATTGACGACGGATCGGTGCCGGCCCGGACCATCATGCTGCCGTTGCGGACGAATGCGCGCGCCAAGATGTCGGGCCTGCGGCACGGCTTCGTCAAACTGTTCTGCCGGCAGGCCACCGGCGTGGTGATCGGCGGGGTGGTGGTCGCCCCGATCGCGTCGGAGTTGATCCTGCCGATCGCCGTCGCCGTGCAGAACCGCATCACCGTCAACCAGCTGGCGCAGACCCTGGTCGTCTACCCGTCGCTGTCCGGGTCCATCACCGAGGCCGCCCGCCGGCTGATGGCTCACGATGATCTCGATTGACGCCCGGTGACGATGCAGAGCGGGTAGCGCGATGAGGAGGAGGCGGGCAATCGAGCCGAGCCGGTAACCTTGAGCCAGCCCTACTGACGAGTAACCGACAGGAGTTAGTGTCGTGAGCGACCCGATCCTCGGACCGGGCAGCGGGCAGTTCTGGCCGGCCTCCTTGGGACCCGAACAACGCGCCGTCGCCTGGCAGCGGCTCGGCACCGAGCAATTCGACGTGGTGGTCATCGGCGGCGGCGTGGTGGGTTCGGGATGCGCGCTGGACGCCGCCACCCGCGGGCTGAAGGTGGCGATGGTCGAAGCCCGTGATTTCGCCTCCGGCACCTCCAGCCGGTCGTCGAAGATGTTCCACGGCGGCCTGCGCTACCTCGAACAGCTCGAGTTCGGGCTGGTCCGTGAGGCGCTCTACGAACGCGAGCTGTCGCTGACGATGTTGGCGCCGCATCTGGTCAAGCCGCTGCCCTTCCTCTACCCGCTGACCAAGCGGTGGTGGGAACGGCCCTACGTGGCCGCCGGCATCTTCCTCTACGACCAGCTCGGCGGTGCGAAATCTGTTCCGGCGCAAAAGCATCTGACCCGCGCCGGCGCACTGCGACTGTGCCCGGGCCTCAAGCGCAGCTCGTTGATTGGCGGCATCCGCTACTACGACACCGTCGTCGACGACGCCCGGCACACCATGACCGTCGCGCGCACCGCGGCGCACTACGGCGCGGTGGTGCGCTCGTCGACCCAGGTGGTCGCGCTGCTGCGCGAGGGTGACCGGGTGACCGGAGTAACGGTGCGCGACTCCGAGGACGGCGCCGCCACCGATGTGCGTGGACATGTCGTGGTCAACGCGACCGGGGTGTGGACCGACGAGATTCAGGCATTGTCCAAGCAGCGCGGGCGGTTCCAGATCCGGGCTTCCAAAGGTGTGCACATCGTCGTGCCGCGCGACCGCGTCGTCAGCGACGTCGCGATCATTCTGCGCACCGAGAAGTCGGTGATGTTCGTCATTCCATGGGGCAGCCACTGGATCATCGGCACCACCGACACCGACTGGGGCCTGGACCTGGCGCATCCCGCGGCTACCAAGGCCGACATCGACTACATCCTGGGCACGGTCAACACCGTGCTCGCCACCCCGCTGACCCACGCCGACATTGACGGGGTGTACGCCGGGTTACGGCCGCTGCTGGCCGGGGAGAGCGACGACACCTCCAAGCTGTCGCGCGAGCACGCCGTGGCGGTGCCCGCACCCGGCCTGGTCGCCATCGCCGGCGGCAAGTACACCACCTATCGGGTGATGGCGGCCGACGCGATCGACGCTGCAGCGCAATATATTCCGGCCCGGGTGGCGCCGTCGATCACCGAGAAGGTGAGGCTGCTGGGCGCCGACGGTTACTTCGCGTTGATCAACCAGACCGAACACGTGGGCGCGCTACGGGGCTTACACCCGTATCGGGTGCGCCATCTGCTGGACCGCTATGGGTCGCTGATCAGCGAGGTGCTGGCAATGGCGGACGACCGCCCCGAGCTGCTGAACCCGATCTCTGCGGCGCCGGTCTACCTGAAGGTGGAAGCCGCCTACGCCGCGACCGCCGAGGGCGCACTGCATTTGGAGGACATCCTGGCCCGTCGGATGCGGATCTCCATCGAGTACCCGCACCGGGGTGTCGACTGCGCGCGGGAGGTGGCCGAAGTGGTCGCGCCGGTGCTCGGGTGGTCCGCGGCCGACGTCTACCGTGAGGTCAAGACCTACACGGCGCGGGTGGAGGCGGAGGTGCTGTCGCAGGCCCAGCCCGACGACGATTCGGCGGATGCGCTGCGGGCCAGCGCTCCGGAGGCGCGCGCCGAGATTCTCGAGCCGGTGCCGCTGACTTGAGGTCCGCCCCGCTCCCGCCACGCGACGGATTGGGACCGGCGCGGGTGCGGGTGCGCGGTGGACCTCTGGGTGACGAGTTGAGCAC
>NZ_JBOHHI010000029.1:0-24307 GCF_050700595.1 Mycobacterium sp. | reverse complement strand
CGCACCAGATACACCGACGCGTCAGCGGCGTCGGCGGCGCGTTTGGCGATCGTGTCGGTCATCTGCTCCAGGCCGCCGCCGTGAATGGCGAGAAAACCGAAACGCGACCGCAGCCTGCTGACCTCGCTCACCCAGGCATCGGACAGCAACTCGGAAAACGACTGCGGCGCAGGCGATGTGGGCCGGGAGAGCGGGCGAGGCCAGTGAGCCGGATCCCACCGGCGCAGGAAGTCGATCCAGCGCCCCGGCAACCGGTGATGGATTGCGCCGTCGATGATGCGCTCGAGATAGCCCGGGCGTGGGACACCCGCATTGACCCGGTGATCGATGTAGACCCACGCGGTCGACGGTCCGTCGTCGGTTTGCACGGTCAGCTGGTCACGGCGATAGCGCCGCGGCACGCCCTCGGCGCTGTCCAGGGTGGCCAGGTCGTGATCGGAAAGCTGCCAGAGGACCCCGTGGACCTGCGTACCGGCAAATGGTTCGACGGTGGCCACCCCACGCTGGTTGATCAGCCAGTCGTGGTTGCCCAGTACGGCCGGCCGCGGGTCGAACGCATCCGGACACCGCCGCGCCATCTGGCTGACGCACAGGTTCGACCCGTACGCGAAGTAGGTATGACGGCCGGCACGCATTCAGCCGTGCACGGTCAGGACGATCAGCACCACATTAAGCAGACTAACCATTACGCCGACTACCCAACCAACACCCGTGGTAACGCGGTGGTTGACGTCGACGCCCATCAGCGCGTGGTCGCTGGTCAACCGGACCAGCGGAATCAGCGCGAACGGGATGCCGAACGACAGCACGACCTGCGAAAGCACCAGCATGCGGGTCGTGTCGAACCCGCCGGCCAGGATCAGCAGCGCCGGCGCCAGGGTGACCAGCCGGCGCAACAGCATCGGCACCGACCGGTAGAGCAAACCCTGCATGATCATCGCGCCGGCGTAGGCACCCACCGATGACGACGCCAATCCCGACGCCAGCAATCCGATCGCGAAGAACACCGCGATCGTCGGGTTCACCGTGTCGCGCACCGCAGCATAGGCGCCTTCGATCGACGCGGTGTCGCCGCGACCGGCCATGTTGAACGCTGCGACCAGCAGCATCGCCGCGTTCACCCCGCCGGCCACGATCATCGCCAGCCCGACGTCCCACCGGGTGACGCGCAGGAGTCGACGCCGGTGCGGCCCCGGGTCGGGATGTCCGTGCCGGTCGCGGGCCAACCCGGAGTGCAGATAGACGGCGTGCGGCATCACGGTGGCGCCCAGCATCGCGGCGGCCAGCAGCACGCTTTCGGTGCCGCGGAATCGGGGCAGCAGCCCACCGACCACATCACCCGGTGGGGGTGTCGCAACGAAGAAACTGGCGGTGAAACCGATCGCGATGACCAGCAGCAGCCCGGTGATGACCCGCTCGAACCACAGCTGGCCGCGCCGGTCCTGGATCCCCAGCAGCAGCAACGACACCACCCCGGTGATCGTCCCGCCGATCAGCAGCGGCAGGTGGAACAGGATGCCCAGTGCGACCGCTCCGCCGATCACTTCGGCGACGTCGGTGGCCATCGCCACGATCTCGGCCTGCGCCCAGTAGGCCAACCGGGCCGGGCGGTTCAACTGCGCTCCGACGGTCTCCGGAAGCGAGCGCCCGGTTACCAGTCCCAGCTTTGCCGACAGGTACTGCACCAAGCAGGCCATCGCGTTCGCGGCTACGACGACCCACAGCAGCAAGAAGCCGAACTGCGCGCCGGCGGTGACGTTGGCCGCCACGTTGCCCGGGTCGACGTAGGCGATCGCGGCGACGAACGCCGGTCCGAGCAGATACCAGCCCGTTTTGGGCGGGACCCGGGTCTCCTGTGCCACCCAACCCACTTTCCGGTCTACGAATAGCGAAGTTAGGTTAACCGAAACATTCAGCCCGGAGTGTAGAGGCCGCGCCCGGTGACCAGCGGCAGGTCCAGGGTGGTCCGGATGCCCGGCGGCGCGGCCACCACGGCGGGGATCGCGTTGACGATCCGCATCGCGGTGGCGACCAGCCCGGCATGGTTGTGGTCGCCGTTAGGGCTGCTCAAGCAGATATCGACGGCGTACGACGGCTCGCCGGTGATCTCGAGGCGGTAGGAGCCGCCGGGCTGGGCGGGCTGCGGCCAGTCCGGGCGCAGATCGTCCCGCAATCGGGTGACATGTTCCAGGACGACGACGGGATCGCCGTTGACCAGTCCGAGCACCTCGAACCGCAGTGCGGCGGCGCTGCCCTTGGGGATATGGCCCGCGGCGATTTCGAAGTCCTCGGGTGCCGGTTCGCGCACGTACATCTCTTCGACCGTGTCGAGTTCGACGCCCAGCCCGGCAGCAAGCTGACGCACCACCGAGCCCCACGCCAGGCTCAGCACCCCGGGCTGCAGCAGCATCGGGATCTCGTCGATCGGCTTGCCGAACCCCATGATGTCGAACATCACTGTCGCGCTGTCGTAGGTGGCGTAGTCGACGATCTCCATGCAGCGGATCTGCTCGATGCTCTGGCAGGTGCCCGCCAACGCCAGCGGCAGCAGGTCGTTGGCGAATCCGGGATCGATGCCGTTGACGAATAGGCTCGAACCACCTTCTCGTGCAGCCTCTTCCAGCGGAGCGAGCATCTCCTGTGGAAGCACCTGCCACGGGTACTGGAGGAAAACCGCGCTGCTGCCGACGACGTTGATCCCGGCGGCCAGGATGCGCCGGTAGTCGTCGAGCGCCTCGGGCAGCCGGTTGTCGGCCATCGCGGTGTAAACCGCGCACTGCGGGCTCCTGCCCAGCACCTCGTCCAGGTCGTTTGATGCTGTGACGCCGGTGGAGACATCAAGGCCGGCAAGCTCTCCGGCGTCTTTGCCGGCTTTGGACTCCGACGACACCCACACACCGGTGAGTTCGAATTGCGGGTTGGTGATCAGTGCCTTCAATGCGTGGGCTCCGACGTTGCCGGTGCCGATCTGGACGACGCGGATAGTCATGGTCATAGGTCCGGGATCGGTAGGTCGAGATTGGGAAAGGTGATGCCGCCGTCGACCTCGAGTACCTTGCCGGTCAGGTAGCTGCCGGCAGGCGACGCCAAATACACGGCGGCGGCGGCGATCTCGTCAGGATGGCCGAGGCGGCGCAGTGGTGTCGCCTTCTCCATCGGCGCGCGCAGCTCGTCGTTGGAGGCGACGATGTCCAGCGCCGAGGTGGCGATCGACCCCGGCGCGATGGCGTTGACCCGGATCCGCGGGCACAGATCCAGCGCGGCCAGCCGGGTGTAGTGGGCGAGTGCGGCCTTGGCGGTGCCGTAGGCGGCAAAACCACGTCCGGCTACCCGGCCCATCGTCGAGGTGATGTTGATGATGTTGCCGCCGCCGGAATGCTCGAGCATCAGCGGCACCGCCGCGGTGGTCAGCGCGTGGGCGGTGCCGACATTGAAGGTGAACGCGGCTTTGAGGTCCTTGGTCGACGTGTTGAGCAGCGCGTTGGGCATGGTGCCGCCGACATTGTTGACGACGATGTCCAGCCGGCCGAAGGCGTCGACGGCCCGGCCGGCCAGCTCCGCGGTCGCCTCGGGATGGGCCAGGTCGGCGGCGACGACGTGGGCGCGGCGGCCGGTGGCGCGGACCTGGTCGGCGACGGCATCTAATTCGGATTGGGTGCGGGAGGCGATCACGACGTCCGCGCCGACGTCCGCGAAAGCCAGGGCGATGGCCGCGCCGAGGCCGCGACCGCCGCCGGTGATGACGGCGACTTTGTCATCGAGCCGGAATTTGTCGAGTATCACGGGCGTCACGGTAACAGGTTCTAGTTTCTGCGTTGGCTCTGCGTCTACTGCGCAGAAGTGCGAGTGGGATGCGCCGTCAGCGCAGAGTCAATGCCAGAAGCTAGGCCTTGGCCTTGGCCTTCTTGGCGGGCGCCTTTTTCGCCGCCGACTTCTTGGCGCCGGAGCGTGCTTTTACGCTGGCCTCCAACTTGGCCAGCAGGTCGGAGACGTCCTCGGTCTCGTCGAGTTCGGTCGCTTGCTCCTCGACGGTGAAGGCTTCCCCGCCTTCGAGTTTGGCCTGGACCAGCTCGTGCAACTGTTCCTGATAGTCGTCGTGGTAGCGGTCGGGGTTGAAGTCGTCGGCCATCGACTCGACGACCTGGCCGGCCATTTTGAGCTCGGCCGGTTTGATGTCGACCTTCTTGTCGAGTATCGGGAAGTCGGGGTCGCGGATCTCATCGGGCCACAACAACGTGTGGATCACCATCACGTTGCGCTTGCTGAAGTCCTTGACCCGCAACGCCGCAAGCCGGGTTTTGTTGCGCAACGCGAAATGCACGATCGCCACCCGATCGGTGTCGGCCAGCGTCTTGGCCAGCAGCACATACGACTTCGATGACTTGCCGTCCGGCTCCAAGAAGTAGCTGCGGCTATACATCATCGGGTCGAGCTCGCTGGCCGGAACGAATTCCAGCACCTCGATCTCGCGGCTGCGCTCCTCGGGCAGCGTCGCGATGTCGTCGTCGGTGATCACCACCATTTGGCCGTCGTCGGATTCGTAGGCCCGCGCGAGATCGCGGTACTCGACCACCTCGCCGCACACCTCACACACCCGCTTGTACCGGATGCGTCCGTTGTCTTTGGCGTGCACCTGATGAAACTTGATGTCATGGTCCTCGGTCGCGGTGTACAGCTTGACCGGGACGTTCACCAGCCCGAAGGAGATCGAGCCCTTCCAGATGGACCGCATACAGCCAGTATGCCCGCTGGGCGGTGGATCACTGGGCCATCAGCGCCGCGCCAGCGGGTTTCCTCCCGACAACGCACCACGATTCGACGCGCCCGGCTCCCTTGACGTCGATCAGCCCCCGAGGCTCGCAATCGAATTCACCGCAGACGAGGTCGAAGGTATTGCGGGTGATTTGGATGATGCCGCTTTGGCCATGCGACTCCATCCGGCTCGCCATGTTCACGGTCTCGCCCCAGAGGTCGTAGATGAATTTTTTGTGGCCGATCACGCCGGCGACCACCGGGCCGGAGTTGATGCCGATGCGGAAGGCGAGCCGGCGTCCGCCGAACGCCCGCCGGCCGATCTCAGCCTGCATGTCGAGTGCCAGGTCGACCAGCGCCTGCGCGTGATCGGGGCGAGGGCGTGGTACGCCGGCGGCCACCATGTAGCAGTCACCGATCGTCTTGATCTTTTCCAGGTCGTACTTGTCGACGAGTTCGTCGAAGCACTCGAACACGTCGTTGAGCAGGTCGACCAGGCGCAGCGGCATCATGGTCGCCGCCATCGGGGTGAACCCGACGATGTCGGCGAACAGGATGCTGGCGTCCTCGTAGTGGGCGGCGATCGCGCGCGGTTCGACCTTGAGCGCCTCGCAGATCTCTCTGGGCAGGATATTGAGCAGCAGCAACTCCGAACGTTCCTGGAAGAAGTTCCGGCGGCCGACGAAGTAATACAGCAGTCCGAACACGATCCCGATCACCGCTCCGACGTTGAGCGCGAAGAACCACGTGACGAACGTGTCGGGCAGGTTCGCGGGTCTCAGATGGGGCTGCAGCAGTGCGGTCACGGCCAGCAGCGCGACGAAGCCCACAATCCAGAGCAGTGTGCGCCGCAGTTCTTCGAGCAGCAGCGAACCCAGCGGACACAGTGCCGCCCAGATGATCACCACGCTGGACTGCCGGAAGCCGCCCAGCGCGATCGTCACCAACCACGGCAGGATCAGGATCAGCAGCAGTTGGGTGAAGCGGTAGAACTCCAGATTGCGGGTCCAGGCGAAGATTCCGGTGTTCGCGCACGTGAAGACCGTATAGAAGGCCGGTACCGCAGCGGCAGTCGGAACCTGCATAAAAAGGTAGATCGCGCTCCACAGCGCGGTCAGCGGTAAGGTTCCCGCGCACAGCACGACGACGAGACGCTTCTGCAGAGCCGTTTCGTTGGTGTCGGTCGCTGTCGCGCCGATGCGTCCCGCCCACGCGGCGAGCCGGTAGGCATGCCCTTGCGTTGTCATGCAAGCGATAGATTAGCTGGCGGCGGCATCCACTGCGGCGCGGTCCGGCAGGTCAGCACCCTTCCGGGCGACCGTCAACGACGCACACACGTCGGCCACCCGCAACGCGCCGGTCAGCGAGTCCAGCCCGATCCGGCGCAACTCGCCGCGCCGCTCGGCACCTAACAGCCCCATGCTCCACAGCGCGTCGATCAGACCGACCATAAACGCATCACCGGCGCCGACAGTGTCGACCACCCGCCCCGCTATGGCGTCCACCCGAGTCTCGCCCGCCGCACAGAACGCCGCAGCGCCACCCTCGCCCAACGTCACCGCGACTATCGAGGGGCCCAGCCCAAGCCAGGTGCGGGCGATCAACTCGGGCTGGCGGTCGGGGTGGAGCCAGCGCAGATCCTCCTCGCTGACCTTGACGACGTCGCTGCGCTCGACGAGATGCTCGATGCGTTCGCGGGCAAGGTCGGAGTCGATGATCAACGTCGGACGCACATTGGGATCGAAACTGACCGTGGCCGACGGGTGATACGTGTCGACCAGGGCCGCAACCGCCAGGCAGCCCGGCTCTTGCACGGCGGCGATCGATCCGGTGTGCACGACAACGGGCGGAGCCGCCACAGGTGTGCCGGACAGCTGCCACTCCAGGTCGAAAACGTAGTCGGCCACACCGTTATCGTCGACCGTCACCTGCGCCGTCGGCGTTCGGGGAGCCGCCACACTCCCCGGAACAAGTTGTACGCCAGCAGTATTGGCGTAGTCGAGGATGCGTCTGCCGTACTCGTCGTCACCGATATGAGTCAGCAGATCGACGTCGCGGCCCAGCCGGCCCAGTCCGACGGCGACGTTGAGTGGGCTACCTCCGACGTGCTCACTGATGACCTGTCCGTCCCGTTCGACGATGTCGATCAGCGATTCGCCGATCACCAGCCCACGGATCATCGCACTAAAGCCTCCAGCGTCGCCTGAGCGCCGTTGTGGTGCAACGACTCCAGCGCCCAGCGGTACGCCTCGACAAACCGTGGCTGGTCCGCCAAATCCCCGAACAACTCGGTGTTTTCGATGAACGCAGTCGGGTTGTCTCGTTGCGAGCGGGCGATCGGCACCAGCGAGTCGGCCAGTTGGTCGATGACCTGGATCGGTGCGCCGTACTCGTCGACGCCCTCGGCGTAACGGGCCCAACTTGCCACCGCCGCGGACGCCAGCCTAATCGGCCCGCCGGTCGTCAGGTTGTCGCGGATCACCGGAAGCAGCTCGTTTGGAATGCGATCCGACGAATAGCTGCATATTCGTTCGATGCTGTCGAGAATTTCCGGGTTAGCGAAGCGCCTCATCAGCGTGTCGGTGTAGTCAGCCAGTTCGACACCGGGTACGTCGGCCAATGTCGGGATAGCCTCGGAATGCCAGTAGGCACGCAGGAATTCAGCGAGAGGCCGGTCGTTGACCGCGTCGTGGACGAACTGATGCCCGCATAGGTAAGCGAAGTAGCACAAGCACTGATGCCCGGCGTTGAGCAACCGCAGCTTCATGAACTCGTAGGGGTCCACGTCGTCGACCAGCAGTACGCCCGCTTCTTCCAACGGTGGCCTGGCGTCGGCGAAGTCGTCTTCCAAGACCCACGTGGTGAATGGCTCGGTCATCACCGGCCACCGGTCGTCGACACCGAAGTCGCGCCGAACTGCCCTCGCCGCCCGCGGTGTGATGGCGGGGGTGATCCGGTCAACCATGGAATTCGGAAACCGGGTATTCGCCGTGATCCATTCGGCTAGCCCAGTGCAATCATGCGCTGCCGCAAGCACAGCGCGCCGCGCGACCTCGCCGTTGAACTCGATGTTGTCGCACGAGACGATCGTCGGCGAGGCGACGCCGCGGTCGCGACGGCGGGCGAGGGCTTCCGCGATCAAAGGAAACGCCGGTCCGTCGGCCTGGTAGCCGCCCTCGGTGATCGTCATCGAGATGATCCGGGTGGTTGGTGCCGCGAGCAGTTCGATCACCGCGTCGGGATCGTCGGGCGCGTAGCGGTAGTCGATGATCGATCCGATCACCCGCGCCTCGCGGCTGCCGTCGGGATGCTCGACGATCAGCGTGTACAGGCCATCCTGAGCGCGCAGCACGTTTCTCATCCGGCGGTCCTGCGGCAGCACCCCGACCCCGCAGATGCCCCAGTCACGCGCCAGTCCTTGCTCGAGCAGCTGCTCGACGTACATGGCCTGATGCGCGCGGTGGAATCCCCCGACACCGAAATGGACGATGCCGATGCCGACGCCGTCGCGGTCATAGCTTGGCCCCGGGATCGGTAGCTCTGCCAGCGTGGCATTACTCAGTTTCGTAGGTTGTTTCGCAGGTGGTGGCGACAGCGCTGTGGCGAAGTTTTGCGTCATGAGTTCCCCTGGGGTTGGTTGCTGGACCGGTCGGTCCACATGATCGCGGCCACGACAAAAGAGCATCAGTGAGAGCGCGCCACGAGTCGATGATCGCGACTGCCCCGGCGTCGATCAGTTCAGCACTGCGGCAAGGACGTTCGTCGGTGGGCACGAACATCAGGTTGCCGACGGTGGGGTAGCCGGCCGCGACTGCGGAGGTGACGCCGGGCACGGAGTCTTCGATGGCCAGGCCGTGGTCGGCCTCGATGTCCAGCACCTCGCCGGCGTGCAGATACACCGCCGGGTCGGGCTTGCTCGTCGGCACAGGAAGGGAATCTTCCGCGCTGAAACGCAGCGGCGCCGGGATGAGTGGATCGAGGCCGGTGGCGGCGAAGCAGGCATCCAGACGCTTGCCGGCACTGGAGCTGACCGCTGCCAATGCATACCGCGAAGCGAGAGCTTGCAGCGGAGCAAGCACCTGCGGGTCTGGTCTCAGGGTGGCGGCCAGATGTGCGGTGACGTGCTCGCGTTCCCGGCGCACCCATTGCTCGAGTTCGTCGGCGCACAGCGCGCGATCGGTTGCCACGTCGCCCGGTGAGGCGACAACGGCAGCGGGACGCCCGGATGTCAGCGTCTGCTCGACCGGCACTTCGCACAGCACAGCGAGGTCGAGGGCGGTGCTGCGGAAGTTTTTTCCGGTGGCCTGCTTGCGCAGTTCCTCGGCGGTAACTGGGGCCGGCACGCCGAACCTGGCCAGGAAGCGATTGATCACCTCGACCGAGGCGGCGAAGGCCGGTCCCTCGGAAGGAAACAGGTTGTCATCGGCGTCGCAGAGCACGGTGGTGATTGGCGCAGGGTCGAATCGGCGCACAACCGCCAGCCCCCGCCGGTTCATCACGCTAGCTCCGACGCAGTGCCCGCCAACGCTTGGCGCAGTGTGGGCAGCACGCCGCGCTCATCGATGTCGGCAATCATGTCGCCGAGGCGCTCCGCAAAGGTGGGCACCGAGCGTAGGTCGGTGAAGATGTCGTGTTGCAGCAACGGATCGGGGTTGTTTCCTCCGCTGGTCGCTGAGGTGCTCAGCACCTCTGAGTGCGGGTCTTCGATGTGGATCTCGTGGCCCTTGAGGTCATAGCCGCGCAGGTAGCGGGCCCACCCGGCCAAGGCCAACATCAGCAGAGTGTGCGGCTTGCCCTGCGCGATCGCCTCGTGCAGCGACGGCAGCACAAACGCCGGCATCTTCTCCGATCCCCGACGAGCCAGCCGCGACAACTTGTCGCTGATGAGCGGATTGCTGAACCGGGTGAGCAACATGTTGCGATAGTCGCGCGTGTTCATCCCGGGCACCGCTGGTAGCAGTGGCTGAATCTCATCACGCATGAGCTGCTCGACGTAACCGAAGATGACCGGGTCGCTCATCGTTTCGTCGATGCGCTGGTAGCCGGCCAGCGTGCCCAGACACCCGAGCGCGATATGGGACGCGTTGAGCAGGCGGGTCTTGACAAGCTTGTAGTCGCTGACATCGGCCACGAACTGGGCACCGACCTCCTCAAGCGGCGGGCGGCCGTGACAGAAGCTGTCCTCGATTATCCACTGACTATACGGTTCGGTCACCACCGGCCAGTTGTCCACGATGCCAAACGTGCGCTCGACGAATCGGCGTTCCTTGTTTGAGGTCCGTGGGGTGATCCGGTCGACCAGGGTCGACGGGAATGCGACATGTTTGTCGATCCAGCGGGCAAGGCTGGGGTCGCGCAACTCGGCGAACGACACCAGCGCGGTTCGCGCCACCGGCTTGTTGTCGGGCAAGTTGTCACAGCAGAGCACCGTAAACGGGGCAATACCGGCGCGGCGGCGCTCCTCGAGTGCCTCGGCCAGGTATGCCCACGTGGTGGCAAAGCAGTTCGAGCGCTTCGGTGCGGCAAGATCGGCACGCACGTCGCGCTTGGCAGCGTCGAACTCGCCGGTACGCGGGTCCAGGAAATACCCGTTGCCGGTAATCGTCAGGCTGACGATGCGGGTTTGGGGATCGACCAGGGCAGCGCGGACAGCAGCGCTGTCGTGCGGTGCGTAATAGTGGCGGTCGATCGAGCCGACCACGCGGGCCGTTTGGCGGTCATGGTCGCGTTGCACAACGGTGTAGAGGCCATCCTGCGCTGCCAGTGAATCTTTCATCTTGCGGCCGCGAAGACTGATGTCGGCGATCCCCCACTGCTGGGAAATTCCTGAGCGGGCAAGGTCATCGAAGTAAACGGCCTGATGCGCGCGATGAAAGTTGCCGGCGCCGATATGAACGACACCCCGCGCAAGGGCCGACCTGTCATAGGTTGGCACGTCGATTCGTTGCGAATGCTCGCGCAATGTGGCGTCGCTCAGCGGGAGGCTGTCGGTGCGGTCCAGGGGTACGACATTGGGCATAGACTCCCTGCCTACCCCAGTGCTCGCAAAAGTACACCTTCGTGTGAAGGGAGTCGGTGAGCGAGCGCGAAACCGTTACATCCCGTTGGCTGTCGTGAACAGCCGTTTCAACCGACATAGTGGCATTCGCCACACCAAGGTGTTGGCGTAGGTTTAGCGTCATGGCGCCGCGGGTGCAACTGACCAACGCCGACAAAGTGCTTTACCCCATCACCGGAACCGCCAAGGCCGATATCTTCGGCTACTACACCGGCATCGCCGATGCGATGCTCCCGCACATAGCCGGGCGCGCGGTCACCCGCAAGCGCTGGCCCAACGGCGTCACCGAGCCGTCGTTCTTCGAGAAGCAGCTGGCTTCGTCGGCGCCCGGCTGGCTGCCCCGCGGCAGCGTCACCCACCGGTCCGGCACCACGACGTATCCCCTTATCGACAGCGTCGACGGATTGGCCTGGATCGCGCAGCAGGCCGCGTTGGAGGTGCACGTGCCGCAGTGGCGTTTCGTCGACGGGAAGCCAGGCCCGGCAACGCGTTTGGTGTTCGACCTCGATCCCGGCGAAGGCGTGACGATGGCCCAACTCGCTGAGGTGGCTCGCGCGGTGCGGGACCTGATCGCCGATATCGGGCTGACCACCTACCCGCTCACCAGCGGCAGCAAGGGCTTGCACCTCTACACGCCGCTGGACAAGCCGGTGAGCAGTCGAGGCACCACCGTGCTGGCCAGACGTGTTGCTCAGCAGCTGGAGAAGGCGATGCCGAAGCTGGTCACCGCGACGATGACCAAGAGCCTCCGACCGGGCAAGGTGTTCGTCGACTGGAGCCAGAACAACGGGTCGAAGACCACCGTCGCGCCGTATTCGCTGCGCGGCCGCGATCAACCCACCGTCGCCGCACCGCGCAGCTGGGACGAACTCGACGACCCCAAGCTTCGCCAATTGCGCTACGGCGAGGTGCTTACGCGTGTCGATAGCGATGGCGATCTACTGGTGGCACTGGATCCCCCTGTGGCGCAGCGTAATCGACTGGGAAAGTACCGCAGCATGCGCGACGCGGCGAAAACACCCGAGCCGGTGCCTACCGCAGAACCCGCTACCGGGCAAAACGATACGTTCGTGATCCAGGAGCATCACGCGCGGCGGCTGCACTACGATTTCCGGCTGGAACGCGACAGCGTGCTGGTGTCGTGGGCGGTGCCGAAAAACCTGCCGGAGACCACCTCGGTCAATCATTTGGCGGTGCACACCGAAGACCATCCACTGGAATACGCCACGTTCGAGGGCGCCATCCCCAAGGGCGAATACGGCGCCGGCAGGGTGATCATCTGGGACTCCGGCACCTATGACACCGAGAAGTTCCGCGACTCCGCCGAAGATGGGGAGGTGATCGTCACGTTGCACGGCAACCGGATCTCCGGTCGCTACGCGCTGATCCAGACCAACGGCGACCAGTGGCTGGCGCACCGGATGAAAGACCAAAAGGTCTTCGACTTCGATGAGCTGGCCCCGATGCTGGCCACCCACGGATCGGTGACGAAACTAAAGGCAACGCAGTGGGCGTTCGAGGCCAAGTGGGACGGTTACCGGCTGCTGGTGGACGTCGACCACGGCGCCCTGCGGCTGCGATCCCGCAGCGGGCGCGACGTCACCGGCGAGTATCCGCAATTACGGTCGCTGGCAGTCGGCCTCGCCGATCATCACGCCGTGCTCGACGGTGAGGTCGTCGCGCTCGATGAATCCGGGGTGCCGCGATTCTCGGAAATGCAAAACCGGGCCCGCTCCACCCGCATCGAGTTCCGGGCATTCGACCTGCTGTACCTGGACGGCCGATCACTGCTCCGGGCCCGCTACCGCGACCGCCGCCGTGTCCTGGAGACATTGGCCGGCGGTAGCGGTCTCGTCGTTCCCGAATTGCTGCCCGGCGACGGTGCCGAGGCGCTGGAGTATTCGCGCAAGCACCGCTGGGAAGGCGTGATGGCCAAAAAACGCGACTCCACCTACCAGCCCGGCCATCGCTCGGCGTCCTGGATCAAGGACAAGCATTGGAAGACCCAGGAAGTCGTCATCGGCGGCTGGCGCGCCGGCGAAGGTGGGCGCACCAGCGGCATCGGCTCACTGATAACGGGTATCCCCACGGCGGATGGTCTGCATTTCGCCGGTCGGGTCGGCACCGGCTTCACCGAACGCGATCTGGCGAATCTGAAAAAGACGCTGGCGCCGCTGCACACCGACGAATCCCCTTTCGACGCACCACTTCCCAGTCGCGACGCTAAGGGTGTGACGTTCGTGCAGCCGACGCTGGTCGGCGAAGTCCGCTATAGCGAATGGACATCGGACGGCCGACTGCGTCAACCCAGCTGGCGGGGGTTGCGGCCAGACAAGGAACCGGTGGACATCAGCTGGGACGGATCGTGGTAGCCGCGGCATCCCTACTCGGACACGATCCCATGCTCATGAGCGTAGAACAGGGCGGAATTCGGAAGGTCGATGAACTTCCGCTCGTCAGCCAGCAGCGCCCTACCCGCCGTCCGACCCTCGTCGGTGCTTGCGGCGTCGACCAAATCGTCGACACTGGACCAATACACTTCTGCCACACCGTCGTACGGTTGCACTTGGCAGCCACGAGCGTCCACCGCCGCCGCGAGTCGCGGATCGGTGAAAGCGTGGCCTTGTGTGTAGCGGCGAATCCGCAGCGCGCCGGCGTGTTCACGGACGAGCGGTGCATGACGTTCCAGCCAGTATCGGTAGAACTCCTCCGACGAGAGCGAGGGCAGGCGCCGCAAGCAGAATACGATCTTGATCACTGCAATCCCTTCGGTCGTTTCAGGAACCATCATCCGGCAGCAGGTCTCGCGTCGCCACCGCGCGCCAGATCAGGAGAAGGGAAGTGATGCGGATGAACGGGGTACGGACGCTGCTCAGCGGTCGTGGCCTGCTCGAATCGCCGCGCTGGCACGGTGGCCGACTCTACGTCTCCGACTGGACGGCGGGCGAGGTCCTCGCGCTCGACCTCGCGGGGGATAGCGTCGTGGTCGCACAGGTGAAGTCGCTTCCACTGTGCACCGCATGGCTACCGGATGGGCGATTGGTGATCGTTTCGTCCCACGATGGCCGACTGTTGCGCAGCGAACCCGACGGGTCCCTGGTCACTCATGCCGACCTCGGAGAATCAGGCTGGAACGACATCGTTATCGACGGTCGCGGAAATGCGTACGTCAACCGCGTCGGCTTCGACCCGATGGCCGGGGAGAAGTTTGCACCTGGTTCCGTTCATCTGGCCACGCTGGACGGCTTGGTGCGCCGAGTCGCGGACGACATCGCATTTCCCAACGGGATGGCGGTGACCGCGGATAACGCCACCCTGATCGTCGCCGACTCGTACCGTCATCAGCTGGTGGCTTTCGACATCGGCGCGGATGCCGGGCTGTCCAACCGACGTGTGTGGGCCGACCTCGCAGCGGGCACGCCCGACGGCATCTGTATCGACGCGCATGATGCGGTGTGGTACGCCGACGTCCCCAACCATCGATGCGTGCGCGTGGCCGAGGGCGGCGCAGTGCTACAGACTGTCGAACTGGACCGGGGCTGTTTCGCATGCGCTCTCGGCGGCCCCGACGGCACAACTCTGTTCATGGTGGCGGCGAACTGGCGCGGCATGACCGAATCGGAGCCGGTGTCGCCGGGTACGGGCCAGGTCTTCTCCCTCGAAGTTGACGTGCCGGGAGCGGGCTGGCCGTGATCGCCTCGGCGGCGTGGGCAGCCGTGCGTGTTGCGCCCGGATATGTTGAAGTGTGGCAAAAGCATCGAGGGAGTAAATCAGGATGCGCTGGGTGACTTATCGAGGCGATGACGGCGAACGCACTGGAGTCATTTCCGGCGAAGCGATCCACGCGATACCGCCGGGCGTGACACTCCTCGAGCTGGTCGGGCGGGGCGCAGCGGGATTGCGTGCAGCAGGCGAAAATGCACTGCAGTCACCGCACACCGTCATGCGTCTCGACGAGGTCACGCTGATGGCGCCGATCCCGCGTCCGCCGTCGGTGCGTGACAGCCTGTGCTTCCTGGACCACATGCGCAATTGCCTCGCGGCGATGGGCGGCGGTCGGACACTCAAAGACACCTGGTACCGGATCCCCGCGCTCTACTTTGCCTGCCCGTCAACCATCCTCGGCCCGTATGAGGACGCGCCGATGGCGCCCGGAAGTGCCTGGCAGGACTTCGAATTGGAGATCGCGGCGGTTATCGGAACAGCAGGCAAGGACTTGTCGGTGGCCGAGGCCGAACAGGCGATCATCGGCTACACGATCTTCAACGACTGGTCAGCGCGCGACCTGCAGCAACTGGAGGGCCAGCTGGCGATCGGGCAGGCCAAGGGCAAGGACAGCGGGGTCACGCTGGGGCCGTATCTGGTCACCCCGGACGAGCTGGAGCCCTACTTCCGCGACGGCAAGCTCGCACTCGAGGTGACCGCGTTGGTCAACGACACGGTGATCGGGTCCGGGTCCACCGGCACGATGGACTGGAGCTTCGGCGAAGTCATCTGCTACGCCTCCCGCGGGGTAATGCTCACCCCGGGTGATGTGATCGGCTCGGGAACAGTGCCCACCTGCACTCTCGTCGAGCACCTCGCCGACCCGCAATCCTTCCCCGGCTGGCTGCACGACGGCGACGTCGTCACGTTACGAGTCCAGGGGTTGGGGGAGACCCGTCAAACCGTGCGGCACAGCCCGGCCCCGCACCGGCTATCGCCCCGTCGCAATCCGGACGCCCGGCCCGACAAGCCCCGCGTCAACCGCGCAGCGGCGAAGGTGCCCTACACCCGCGGGCTGCAGGAAGTGGCCGACCGGGTATGGGCGTGGACGCTGCCCGACGGCGGATACGGCTGGAGCAACGCCGGACTGGTGGCCGGCGACGGGGCTTCGCTACTCGTCGACACGCTCTTCGACCTCGCCCTGACCCGCGAAATGCTGGCCGCTATGCAACCGATCACCGACCACGCGCCGATCACCGATGTGCTGATCACCCACTCCAACGGGGACCACACCCATGGCAACCAACTGCTGGACCGCTCGGTGCGAGTCATCGCCGCCAAAGGCACCGCGGAGGAGATCGCCCACGGTATGCCCCCCGAGATGCTGGCGATGACCCAGACCGCCGACCTCGGTCCGGTTGCCACCCAGTATGTGCGAAATCGATTCGGGCCCTTTGACTTCAGCGGTATCACGCTGCGCAACGCCGACCAGACGTTCGAGGAGGAGCTGACCATCGCGGTCGGCGGCCGCGAGGTACGCCTCTTGAACCTGGGACCGGCGCACACCGCCGCCGACTCGGTCGTGCACGTCCCCGACGCCGGAGTGCTGTTCGCCGGGGATCTGCTGTTCATCGGCTGTACGCCGATCTTGTGGGCCGGGCCGATCGCCAACTGGATCGCGGCTTGTGACGCGATGCTCGCACTCGATGCGGCCACCGTGGTGCCAGGCCACGGCCCGGTCAGCGGTCCGGACGGCATCCGCGCGGTGCGTGGCTACCTCGCGCACGTCAACGAACAGGCCGAGGCTGCTTACCGCAAAGGCTTACCGTTCGCGGAGGCGGCCGACACCATCGAGCTTGGCGAGTATGCGGCCTGGCTGGACGCCGAACGTGTGGTGGTCAACGTCTATCAGCGCTACCGCGAACTGGACCCGGACACGCCGCAGTTGGAAGCGTTGCCGCTGCTGGCGATGCAAGCCGAGTGGTTCGCCAAACACAGCAACTGACAACGATCACGGCAGCAACGGCAGTTGCCACAGCGGTGTTCCGGGCTCGATCATCCAGAATCGGGTCGCGGTCATTCGCACGATGCGCAGCGTGCCGGTGATGAGAATGACCGCGAGCGGCAAGGTGAACACACCGGTCAGGACCGACACCCACACGTCGCTCGGGCCGGCGGTCATGACGTCGAACCACGCGTCGCAGATCAGCAGGATCCCGGTGGTGAACGCGGAGAGAATCAGCACCTGGCGGCGCAGGAAGCCGAGCACCGCGGTGGCTCCCATGAACGTGACCAGCAGGATGTCGAATCCCACCCAGGTTGCCGGCCAGTTGTGCGCGACGTAGGTATTGGGCAGGGTGACGCCCAGATAGGCTATCCACGGGATCAACGCCAACGCGCCGCTGGTCATCACCCCGAGACGGATTCGCCGCTCTCGCTCGTAGGCCGTCGGAGGCAAGGGTTCATCGGAAGATTTTTGCAGCCGATGAACCAAGTCGCGACGCTGCGCCGGGGACATCGCGGCGATTACCGCGTCGGAGACGATGTCTTCAGTCATGCACAGCTCCTTACCAGGATCGCCAGCAGACACAGAGTCGCACACGCACGCGCGCACGCGCGCACGCCTACGGTTCTGTTGTGACTTCTCCGACGGCTGGATGCCGTCGGCTTCTTCTCACGCTGCTTGGGCGTGAAGGGCCAGTTCAGCCCGTAGAATGTTGCGGGCGGCCATCTGGTCTGCTTGGGCGCGATGCGAACATCGTTGGCAGACGAAGTCCGCTTGGGTGACGCGGTTTTCGGCGGCTGCATACCCGCATTTTTCGCAGCCATCCGACGTGTGCCGGGGGTCCACCTCAATCCAGGTGCGCCCAGCTTCTTCCGCTTTGGCGCGCAGAACCGAAACGAACCGGCCCCAGCCGGCGTCACTGATACTCCTCGAAAGCCCGGACTTCGCCCTGGCACCGTTCTTCAGAAACTGGCCGGGATTGTCGGGGTCGGGAACGGGTTTGGCCCGCCGCAACATGTTGGCGATCTGCAGATCCTCCACCACCAGTAGGTCATAGCGTGCCACGAGCTCGCGGGCCTGCTTGTGGTGAAAGTCCTTGCGCTGGCTGGCGATCTTACGATGCCGGGCAGCGACTGTTTCTCGCCTGCGGTCCCGGTTGCGCGACCGCCGCTTGGCGCGGGCCAGTCGCTGCTGCGCGGCAGCGCGTCCCCAGCGCGGATTGTCGATGTGCTCGCCGTCGCTGGTGGTGGCGAAACTGACGATCCCGACATCGACGCCAGCGTCGCAGCCGGTCGCGGGCAGCGGATTCGTGGGGACCTCATCGCAAGACAACACCAAAAGCCAGCGTCGCCCTTGCCGTTTGATCTGAATTGTCTTCACCCGCCCCACAACCGGTCGGTGTAGGTGGACCTTGACCTGGCCGATGCCCTGCAAATACACGCGCTTGGCCTCTGGGAGCCAGCGGGCGCCATCACCGTCTTTAGGCCACTGCACACTGTCGAACCGGGCCGTGCCCTTAAACCGGGGATAGCCCGCTTTGACGCCGGGCCTGGCTGTCTTGAGCCGCCGGAAAAACCCGGCGAACGCCGTGTTCAACCGTCGCAGCGTGGCCTGCTGGGACGAAAACGACCACACCGCCTGATCGCGGCGCGCCGCCCGGATCTCGGTCAGCTGAGCGGACTGATCTCCGTAGTAGATACGGGTCTTACTGTGCGCCCAGGCGTCCCGGCGCTCCTGCAAAGCGGCGTTGTAGAGCTCGCGGTGGGCGTCCACACACGCCGCCAAAGCAATGTGCTGGCGTGCGGTCGGGCGCAGCCGAAACACGTAGGCGCGTCTCATGAGGCCAACACCGCGTCCCACCGATGCTCGATGTAGCGGCACACCGTCGACTCCCAGACATACTCGACCGACGCGGCGAAATACGACGCCGACCACAACACCTTCGCGCGGTTCGATAGATACGGGAACTCAGCACGCAACATCCGCGCAATACGGCCCTTGAACCCCCGCACCACCGGCGCTGGCGCGCCGGCCGGACCGACCCGCACAAACAGGTGCACGTGATCAGCCATCACTTCTTTGGCCACGATCTCCCATCCGTGCCCAACGGTGATCTGCTCCAACAACTCACCACAGCGTGCCGCTACCCGCCCGCCGAGAATCCGGCGTCGATACTTCCGACACCACACCAGGTGCAGCCCCAGCGAGCACACCCCTCCAGGGTTACGGCGAAACCGGCGCTCGGACATGCTTCGCACCTTACGAAACGACACCGACAAACCCCCGAAACAACACCGGTCACCAGCCCCGATTCCCCCGACGGCTAAAGCCGCCGGCCCCCTACGATGCTGTTATGGCAGCTGTCGAACTGAAAACACTCGAAGACCAAATCGCTTGCGTCACGCTCAACCGGCCGGAACGCCTGAACGCGATCGACGGCGCGCTGATCGACGGCATGGACGAGACGTTGGATGCGCTGGACAACGGCGAATTTCGGGTGGCGATCCTGACCGGCGCCGGACGCGGATTCTGCGCCGGCGCGGACCTCAGCGGCACCGGTGAGCCTTGGACAAGACCGGCGAAACCGGCAGCCGCTGCGTTCAAGACCAACTACGACGCCCAGGTGCGGCTGGCCGATCAACTGACCCGGCTCTATGAGTTGCCCATTCCGGTGATCGCGGCGGTCAACGGTGTCGCGGTCGGAGGCGGGCTGGCCTTCGCCCTGCATTGCGACATCCGAATCGCCTCCCGACAAGCGCGGTTCGGCTCGGCGTTCATCAAGGCGGGGTTCTCGTCGATGGACATGGGCACCAGTTACCTGCTGCCGAAGATCGTCGGCGCCGGCGCGGCGCGAGAACTGATGTTGACCGGCCGGATCATCGAGGCCGGCGAGGCGTATCGGATCGGGCTGGTACATGAGGTGGTGGCACCGGACGAGCTGATGACGGCGGCGCTGAGCATGGCCCGCTTGATCGTCGCCAACAACGCGTACGGCGTGTGGCAGACCAAGATCGGCCTCAACGCCGCGCTGGACGCCCCGAGCCTGCGGCACGCCAAGGAGATCGAGAACCGCACCCAGATCATCACCGGATTCACCAACAATCCGGTCGAGGCCGCCCTGGCGCACCGGGAGAAGCGGACAGCGGTGTGGGATCCGCTGTAGCGGTTAGAGTTTGGTGATCACGTTCTCGGCGAACATCTCCAGGTTGCGGATCTTGGTGTCCAGCGGCTCGGTGTCGGGTCCGTTGATGTAGGGCATCCGGAATCCCACGACGGCGTCGGTGACGCCCTTGTCCTCCAGTCGCTTGATGCCGTCGAGGGTGAACGCGTCGGGCGAGATCACGTGGATCTCGAATGGGCCGGTTTTGCCTTCTTCTTCGCGAAACCGGGTGAGCCGCGTGATCAGCCGGTCGAGTTCCGCCGGGTCGCTGCCGCCGTGCATCCACCCGTCGGCGCGAGCCGCGCGGCGCAGCGCCGCACCGGCGTGCCCGCCGACCAGAATCGGGATGGGCTCGGTGGGCGCCGGGGTCATCTTGATCCTGGGGATGTCGTAGAACTCGCCGTGGAACTCGAAGTAGTCACCGGTGGTCAGTCCGCGCACGATTTCGATGCATTCGTCAATCCGCTTGCCCCGCTTGGCGAACGGAACACCCATCAGCTCGTAGTCCTCCGGCCACGGGCTGGTGCCCACGCCCACCCCCACCCGGTTGCCGATCAGCGCCGCCAGCGAACCCGCCTGCTTGGCCACCAGCGCCGGTGGCCGGATCGGCAGCTTGAGCACGAAAAAGTTGAACCGCAGCGTGGTCGTGACCGCGCCCAGCGCGGCGGTCAGCACGAACGTCTCGATGAATGCCTTGCCGTCCAGGAATTCGCGGCTGCCATCCGGCGTGTACGGGTACTTCGCATCGGATTCGAAGGGATAGGCGATGCTGTCCGGGATCGTCATGCCGGCGTATCCGGCCGCCTCGGCGGCCTTGGCCAGCGGGATGTAGAAGGTCGGATCGGTCATCGCCTCCGCGTAGCTGAACCGCACGTCGCCTCCTGTGATCGGATCCCCAGCCGATGCTAAAGGGTGCGCTTGCGAGGCGTCAGAGTTGATTTTCCGGGCCGATAACCGCCCATACCGTCTTTCCGGACGGCGTCGGTGTGCTGCCCCAGGACCGGCACACCGCAGCCACGATCGCCAGCCCGGACACCTGGTCCCCGCCATGCAGGGGGTCCTCGTGCCTGGCCGCGGGCTTCGAGCTCCCGTCGTCCACGGCGACGGTGACGGTCCAGCCGTTGGTCTCCAACCGCAAACCCGGCGAGCTCTCGGTGTGTTGCAGTACGTTCTCGACGAATACGTTGGCGATCACCGTGGCTACCGGGATGAGCTGGGCCTGCGACCACGCTGCCAGCCACTCTCCGACCAGTTCACGCGCCTTGCGCAGGCTGGCCAGTGCGGCGGGCAGTTCGGTGCGAACCTGGTTGCGTTGAGGATTGTCGCCGAGTACGCGCAGCGCGGCCGCGACGTCGGGATGCACCGGCACATAGCGCGTGAGGCCGTTGCGGGTGATGTCTGCCCGGCGGTCCGCATTCGCACAGACCAAGATCACCGGCACGTCCGGCCAGAAGCTGACGTGCCAGCGCGCACTGGTGAATACCGACCACGCCGTGGGGGTCGGGACGTCGAGCGAGGTGACATCGACAAGCACGGCCCGCGGTTCGTCCAGCGCCGCCTTGATGATGCAGTCGCGCAACTTCAAGTACGTGCCGCTGTCCAGCAGGCCATCGACGGTCAGCAGCGTTGCGGTGTCCACGGTGTCCGCGGAAACCACCAACTGACTAGCCTTGCTAACCAGCGCACTCTCCTTACTTTAAGTACATCTCCGTCACTCGTTGGCTCAGTATCGAGATGGCCTGCTCGGCTTCATCGGCCTCAGGGCGCCTTCGACCTCCATATCACGCGCGTGCGGCAAGGCAGTGCGCTCGGCGTCCCGGCGGGCATGTGCAGGACAACCAGTACGGCATCGGGCAGGTCTGGCGGCGAAATGGGTGAGTGCCTCGACCCCACCGGCCGAGGCACCGACGGCAACCACGTTGAGGGCGCTCTTTTTGTTCGCCACTGTGGGCGCGTACCCGCTATGCGGAGCAACCAACCTCGCTAGCGGGGGATCTTCCACCCTATCGGGGTTTTGGCTGCCCGGCAGGGGCGAGTGGTATCTACGGCTGTGGTGCGGTGAGTCCGACATCGTCGATCGCAAATGGCGGTGCTCCCACCCTGGCGATCGAGTGGGTGCCCTGTGGTGTTAGCTCGGTGATGCGTGCCGGTGCGCTGCGCTCGCCGACGGCCAGTGTCACCGCCCGCGTCTGCTTGAGAGCATCGGCCAGAAATTCGCCGAAAATGGTTCCCTGCCAATGGCATTGGCCCGTCAATCGGGTCGAGATGGCCAGTCAGACGGACGTGTACCGGGCGGTGGCTATCACCCACGGTCAGCGTCGCCAATCCGAGCTGGCGAGGCCAGAAAGGTCTTAGCTTAGAGCCGGTTTTCCGGACCAATGACTGCCCACACCGTCTTTCCGTGGGGCGTCGGTTTGCTGCCCCAGGTGCGAGACGCAGCGGCAATGATCGCCAGCCCGGATACCCGGTCGAGACCACCGGCCGGATCCTCGCGACGTCCCGGTGGAGTCGAACTGTCGTCCTGTACCTCGACGGTGATCGTGATGCCGTCGGTTTCCAGCGCCACCACCGGTGCGCTGGCGGTGTGTTGCAGCACGTTCTGGACGAACTCGTTGACAATCACGGTCGCTACCGGGATGAGCGGAGCCTGCGACCAACCCGCCAGCCACTCCGCCACCATCGCCCGCGCCTGCCGCAGGCTGGTGAGCGACGCCGGCAGCTCCGCACGGGTCCGCTGGCGGGCACGCCGAGCGTGGTCGGCGGCTGCACTCATCGCTGACTCAAGAGTTGCGTGCACCGGCACGTAACGCGCGACGCCGATTCGTGCGATGGTCTTGCGTTGGCCGGGGTCCGCGCACACCAGGATGATGGGGACGTTGGGCCAGGTGCCGAGATTCCAACGTGCGCTGATAAATACTGACCACGCCGAGGGGGTCCGCACGTTGAGCGCGTTGACGTCGACGATGACCGCACACGGTCCGTCCAGCGCCGCCTTGGTCACGCGGTTCCGCAGCTTCACGTAGGCGCTGCTGTCCAGGACGCCGTCGACGGTGAGTAGGCACGCGGAGTCCAGGGTGTCCCTGGAAATGGTGAGCGCACTCACCGATCTAGTCATCTGGCTCCCTGCGTGCGGTGTGGGCGTCAGCGAGCCAGCCGACCGAGGCGCCAACGTTAACCGCGTTGAGGATCTAGAATACCCGGGTTTTCCGGCGCCCCAAAGGGGCACGCCGTTTACAGCTGCGGCACAGTGAGTTCGACGTCTGCTGGGGTGAACGGCGGTGCTCCCACGCCGGCGATCGCGTGGGTGCCCTGTGGTGTTAGCTCGGTGATGCGTGCCGGCGCGCTGCACTCACCGACAGCCAGCCTCACCGCCCGCGTCTGCTTGAGAACATCGGCCAGAAACTCGCCGAAAACAGTTCCCTGCCAATGGTATTGGCCGTCGATTGGGTCGACGTGGCCGGTCAGGCGCACCCGCACCTGCCGGGGCGTGTCGTCCACTGTCAGTGTGGCGGTGCCGTCGTAGGTGTCGTCGCGCATTGCGGTAGCCGAGGACAGGTCGAATGCCGATGCCGCCGGCCGACGTCGTGGCCGGCGCAGGTGGACCCGCTCGTTAAACACGTGTTGAGTACTGCGGCGCAAGTCAATTCGGCTGGTGCCAGCGCGTGTCATCAGCTGCAGGCACAAGGCGATGTTCCGCGCCGCGGTTTCGGTGTCGGGGCCGGCGACGAAAAAATAATTGGGAAAACCGTGAACCGCGATTCCGAGGTAGGGCTCCATACCGTCACGCCAGGCCTGCTGAATCCTCAGCCCGCCGGTGCCGGCCAGCGTTTCGTCGCGATCCGCGATGGCCAGCCCGGTGCCGTAGACGATCGCGTCGACGTCATGGTGGGCGCCGTCGTGAGTGCGGATGCCCGACGCCGTCAGGGTGTCGATGGTCGATATCACCACGTCGGCCGACGGGTCGCGGCGTGGCCATCGCCTGGTCCTGCGGATGACCCGCCGCGCCGGATGGGGGAAGACCTCGACCGACGCCGCGGATGCGGCCATCAACTCGATGAACCGCCCGGCGGCGGCGTCGGAGCCGATTACCGCGACATGCTTACCGACCGGATCGAAATCGGGGTCGGGAGCCGCCGCATGCAACGTTGGTCCACCAAAGTCGTTGCGCCCTGGAAGATCCGGAATCCACGGGACGAACGGCGCCCCGCAGGCGAGGACGATTCGGCTGCGACAGGTCTCGCCGTCGATGGTGGTCAGTGCCCAGGTGTCGGTGTTGTCGTCGAACACCGAGCTGATCACCTCGCGGTCCAGCGATGCGAATCCGGCGATTTCGCCGCCGATCACCACGACGTCTTGGACGTTGCTGGTCACAGAAAGCCGCTGCGCGTCCAGCCGCGGCGCGCGATCGGGCCCATCAGTCCGACCTCGGCCAAAAACGCCGCCAGCGGGGCGAAGCCGGTGACCTGAACCTCCTGGTGGTGAGCGCTGTTTCGCGCCATAGTGCGCGCCCGGCGCGCATCCAGGCCCGCTCTCGCGTAGGGGATCGGGTTGGTGAACAGGTAGCGGAAGAACCACCCGCCGACGCCGTTGATGTTGGCGACGAACCATCGGCTGAGTCGTCCCATTC
>NZ_JBOHHI010000028.1:0-4256 GCF_050700595.1 Mycobacterium sp. | reverse complement strand
CGCCGGCCTGCCGGTGACCTGCCTGCCCGGCCCGTCGGCGGTAACCACCGCGCTGGCAGTGTCCGGGCTGCCGTCGGACAAGTTTTGTTTCGAGGGGTTCGCCCCGCGCAAACGGTCGGCGCGCCGGGCCTGGTTGGCGTCGCTGGACGAGGAGCGGCGCACCTGCGTGTTCTTCGAATCGCCGCGGCGGTTGCCCGCGTGCCTGCGCGATGCGGTCGAGCAGCTCGGCCCGGCCCGCCGGGCGGTGGTGTGCCGGGAACTGACCAAGGTACACGAGGAAGTGGTACGCGGATCGCTGGAGGAACTGGCGACCTGGGCGGCCGACGGCGTGCTCGGCGAGATCACCGTCGTGCTCGCCGGTGCGACACCGCGCGCCGACCTGCCCGCGCTGGTGGCTGAAGTGGAAGAGCTTACGCGGCAAGGCATTCGGGTTAAGGACGCCTGCAGCCAGGTGATCGCCGGGACGCCGGTATCACGGCGTGAGCTCTACGACGCGGTACTGCAGTCACGCCGCTAGTGCCGACACGCTGGGCGGAGCACGTTGTGGCGGGCGATCCATTCGTCGATGTGTCGCATGGTAACGGGCAAAGCTTCCCCATAAAAAACCATATGGTCGGACTCGGGTATCTCGATGTATGTGGCGTTGCGATAGCGGGCCGCGGTGCGACGCGTAAGACGCCCGGCACGATACGGTCGCTTCCGCCGCCAATCAAAAGCACCGGCCCGGCGACCGCACTGAAGTCCACCTGCGCGGCTCTGGTTCGATCCAGCCAAGGGATCGCGAGCTCGAAAAACAAGACGCGGCCAGATTCGCAGACCAGGCCATCGAACAGCTCGCGAGCAACCTGCTCGCTCTGTTTACCGGCAACCGCCGGCCAGAACCGCTCCCACGTCGGCGGATGTACCGGCTTGGCCCAGGGCCGGGGCTTCAGGGCGTGCCCAACAGAAATTCCCAACGTGGTGCGGTTCAGACCGGCGGGACCGACCGCGGAGGGACAAGCCGCGATCATGCCGATATGGCGCGCTCGCGAGGCGACCAGCTGCACCACCAGACCGCCGAGCGAGTAGCCAACCAGAAGCGGTGGACGGTCCAGCGATTCGACGAGTGCCACGAGGTCGTCGGCGTAGTCACAAAGACTCAGTCGGGCAATCTCCATTGCCCCCTCGCGCACAGCCAGCTCGTGGTACCGCAGCGTCGGGGTGTGAACCGTGAAGGCCCCGCTGTTCGAAGGCGGCCCGTGCCGGGGCCCACTGCTCCCCACGGCTCCACGAGCCGTGGATCAGTACAACGTGTTCGGCGTCGGACATGGAACCCAGTGTTGCCTACTGCGATAGCACCGGCTGCGGCTGATTGCTCAGCCCCAGGATCGGCGCCGCTTTGTGCAGGCATTCGTCCCATTCCGCGTCGACGTCGGAGTCGGCGGTGATCCCGCCGCCCGCACCGAGCACAGCGTTGCCCGCGGCATCGAATTCGACGGTGCGGATAGCCACGTTGAGCTCACATCCGGCCACTGGTGAGGCCAAACCTACTGTGCCACAATAGACTCCGCGTCTACTGTGTTCCCATTGCGAAATCAGCTGGCGGGCCCGCAGTTTCGGCGTCCCGGTCACCGAGCCGGGCGGAAACGCGGCATCCAGCAGCGCCGGCGTCGACAACTCGGCGGGCACCTGCGCCGACACCGTCGACACCAGGTGCCACACCCCCGGCGCGGGCCGTACCACCAGCAGCTCGGGCACTTTCACCGTCCCGGTGACCGCCACCCGGCCCAAGTCATTGCGGACCAGGTCAACGATCATGATGTTTTCGGCCACATCCTTGACCGACGCACGCAGCGCCGACGGGCAGGAGTCCAACGGCAGCGTGCCCTTGATCGGGCTGGAAGTCACGACGTTCCCGCGGCGGCACAGGAAGAGCTCGGGCGACAGCGACGCCACCGCGCCCCAACCTCCGGCGACATAGGCCGCCCGGGCCGGCGCGGTGCGCGCGACGCCGTCGATGAAGAAATCCAGCGGTGTCCCATTGACCGTGCCGATGAACTGTGTGCACACGCACGCCTGGTACACCTCGCCGGCGCGGATGGCCGCCAGACAGGCCAGCACCCCGGCGCGGTGTGCGGGCCGATCGGCCCCGCCCCAGTCGATCTGGCATGTTCGCGCCGGTACCGGCGCCGCGAGCGCGTCAGCCAGCCACGCCGGCATCCGTGCGCCGGACAGGCTCTCGTAGAACCACTGCCCGTCGCCGTCACAGCGCAGCACGCAGTCGGTCCAGCCACCGGCGGCCTCGGGGATCCGGGCCGGCCGGCCGTCGGCGGCCGGGTCCGGGTAGGACAGGTAGCCGATCCAGCCACCGCCGACCGCTGTCGTGTCCGAGCCGGGCCGAACGGCGAACAGGTGGCGGGCCTCCACCGGTCGTATCGACACGCTCGGCGCGATCACCGCCAGCGCGCCGAACCAATCACCGGTCAGCGCGGCCGGCGGCGGCAGGCCCAGCCGGACGGTGGCGTCGCCGACGGCGCGCAACACCTCCGGAGCGCCGCCGAGATCACCGAGTCGATCGATCCGCACCGTCCTAGCTTGACAGACTCCTCACGCGCGGCTGATCGTGCGTGCGGTGGCTACCGCCGTCAACTTGTCGGGGTTGCGCATCGCATAGAAGTTGGTGATCTTGCCGTCGATGATCTCGACGGTGAACACCCCCTCGAGATGGTCGGCGCGGTAGAGCAATACCGCCGGTGCGGCGTTGCAGACCACGGTTTGCACCCGGACGTTCGGCGTCTGCATGCCTCTGCGCAGCAGCCCGATCACCGCCTTGGCCACCTTGTCGGCGCCGACCACCGGCCGCCGTGCCGCGCTGGCCTTGCCGCCGCTGTCGGCGGTCCACACCACGTCGGGGGCCAGCATTGACATCACCGCCTGCACGTCCCCACCTGCCGCGGCGGCCATGAACTCCGCAGTGATCCGGGCGTTCTGTTCCGGGTCGACGGGGGTGAACCGCCGGCGCCGGGCCTGGACGTGCCCGCGCGCCCGGTGCGCGATCTGCCGCACCGTCGCGGCCGGTTTGCCGACCGCGCCGGCGATCTCGCCGTAGTCGAACCCGAACACCTCGCGGAGCACGAACACCGCCCGTTCGTCGGGGCGCAGCGTCTCCAGCAGCACCAGCATCGCCATCGACACCGACTCGGCCAACATCACGTCGGCCGACGGATCCTGCTCGTCGAGCAGCAGCGGCTCGGGCAGCCACGGCCCCACGTAGTCTTCTCGACGTCGCGCGCCGGCTCGCAGCGTGTTGAGAGCCTGGCGGGTGACCAGCCGGGCCAGATAGGACTTGGTGTCGCGGACCGTCGACAGATCGACCTCGGCCCAGCGCAGGTAGCTGTCCTGCAATACGTCGTCGGATTCGGTTGCCGAGCCGAGGATTTCGTAAGCGATCGTGAACAGCAGCGGCCGCAGCACGGTGAAGCGTTCTGCGTGTTCGGATGTGTTGGGCGAGGCGGTCACGATACCGTGACCGCCTCGGGCGCCGGTCGCTTGCCGCCCTTGAGCACGAAGTACGAGCCGGGTTTGGCGGCCTCGCGGCGGATGGCCCAGACCGTGGCCTGGCAGATCGCTTCCTTGATCGCCGCCGCGGTCCGGCCGCCGACGACCATATTGATCGGGGTGTCGTCGGTGCGGGCGAGCTGGAAGGTGGCGGCGCGCCGTCCCAGGCTGATGCACTGGCCGACGAACGCCTGGTTCACCACCGCCGGCTCGGTCCCGGCAATGCGGCTCAGCACGGTGTCGGCGGCCTGCGCCCCCAGCGGCCCGGCAGCCTGGCAGCTCATCCGCAGCGGCTCGCCGGACGGCGCCGCAGCGTCGCCGGCGGCCACGATGCGCGAATCGTCGATGCTGGTCAGGGTTTCGTCGGTGAGCAGCCGGCCCAGTGTGTCGGTGCGAAGCCCGCTGCGGGCGGCCAGATCCGGCACCCCGAAGCCCGCTGTCCACACGGTCAGCGCGCTGGGCAGAACCCTTTCATCGGCCAGCGCCACCGCATGGGGCAGCACTTCGGCGACCACGGCGGTCTCGAGCACCTCGACACCGAGCCGTGACAACACCTTGGCCACCGAGCGGCGGCCCGGGCGGTTCAGCGACGGGCCCAGGACCCCGCCGCAGATCAGGGTTACCCGACGGCCGTTTTCGGCAAGCTCGGTGGCCGTTTCGATGCCGGTCAAGCCGGCGCCGACCACGGTGACCGGGGCGTCCGGGTGCAGCTCATCGAG
>NZ_JBOHHI010000027.1:0-22240 GCF_050700595.1 Mycobacterium sp. | reverse complement strand
TCGCTGGTAGCACGCCATGCAGAGTGGGTCGGATGTGCGACAGCGCACCATACGACTTCGCGGTTTGAGTTGACCGCAACCAGTGGTGGGAGAGCAGCGAATCAACTCCGTATTGACAGGATGATTCAGTGTCATGGTCAGAAGCGTGCCAGGCGATACCGACATCGCTTACTTGACATAGTGTCGCTTATCGGTACTTGAACGCCCTGCGAGTTGCATTAGATAAACTCGTCGCCGCGACGGGCCGATTGCGCATCGGTTTGCGCGACGCCTGAGTTGCTGCACATGACTCCGGAGTCAGCCCAAACGTTGAGGGTGCTCCCGTCGGCCAGCGTGTAGTCCCGGACCGAACACCCTTCTCCCTCTCTCCCCGCCTACCGACAGCAATACGTCACTGTGACGAATCAGCCTGTGGCACAAGGAGTACTGACGCATCGTGTTGGACTCGCCCATGTCCGTTCTCATCGAGTCTGGGGCATTCTCATCGAATTTTGGGCAGCGACGACGGGGCTGGCGGCGCTCATCAGTAGTGGTACCGGGCTTTGAGGATCTTGACCTCGTTGTCGTCTGCTCGGTACACGAGCCGATGTTCGTCGTCAATCCGCCGGGACCAGTACCCGGACAGTTCCCCCTTGAGCGGTTCTGGTTTTCCAATCCCCATGAACGGGTCGCGCTGGATTGCTCCGATGAGTCGGGTGATCCGACGCGCCATCTTGCGGTCGGAGGCTAACCAAAACAGGAAGTCGTCCCAGGCGTCAGGATCGAAGTTGATACTCCTCACTCCTGGCCGCCGGCCATCTCCTGGAGTTCGTCGATCGACTTCGTGTAGCTGGCCGGGCCGCCGCGGCTGGTCTTGTCCCGGGCCACAGCCTCCATGAGTCGGCGTGCATTTTCGGGTGAACGCAGTAGGTAGACCGTCTCTTGCCACGCGTCGTAGTCGGCGGCCGACATGAGCACCGCATCTCCAGCCCTGGATGTGATGCGCACGGGTTCATGGTCGGTGTTGACCTGTTCGAGGAGCGGGAAAAGGCGCTGTCGGGCTTCACTCGCACTAATGGTCATAAGCGGGCTCGGCCTCCTCTAGTGTACGGAAATACCGTACCAACATTGTACGGCAATACCGTACCAGTGATCGATACCTCGGATTCGATGAGAATGCCCCAGATTCGACCCGTAATGCCCGAGTTCGCGTCGGTTCAAGCGATTCACGCGCTTGGTGCACCGTAGAACACAATGTAAGTTTTGTGTGATAGCCTCGCCGTTATGGGCCGTCAGGAACCTGAGCGAACCCGCAAGGGCGAACCGTTCAGCGTCCGCTTCACCGTGTCGACTGATCGGACCGTCGAGGACGAAGCCCGCCGCACACGGCGCTCGAAGAGCGCAGTCGTCGAAGCGCTCACCGAGGAAGCAGTTCGCACGAGACGCTTTCCGGGTGTCGCATTTCGTGGTGACGACGCTCGTCGCAGGCCGTGGGTGATTGGCTCTGGCCTCGATGTCTGGGAGATCATCCACATGTTCGAGGACTTTGGCTCAGTCCAGCGGCTGGTCAAGGAGACCCAGCTAAATGAACGCCAGGCCCGCCTCGCGCTTGCCTACCGTGACGCTTATCCCGAAGAGATCGCTGATGCGATTGTCGAGAATCGGCGCCCCGTCGAGGAGTGGCAGGAGCTCTACCCCTTCGTACTCTCCAAGGCGACCCCATAACCGCACCTGTGCGACTGCTGCTCGACGCCAACCTCTCCCCGCGCGGGATCGCGGGTCGCTTGCGCGCGGCCGGACACGAGGTGCTCGCGCTCGCCGAAGACGCTGCACTCGAAGGGCTCGACGATCCTGCCGTACTCGAACTTGCAGCCGGCCAGAATCGTGTGCTCATCACCCGCAACAGTCGCGACTTCGCCCCACTCGCCCGGGAATGGGCTGAAGCGCAGCGCTCGCATGCCGGCATCATCCTCATCTGGACCCTCGATCACAGTCAGTTCAGGCAGATTGTCGAGGGCATCGAAGGCCACCTCCGGCAACGGCCCAGACAGAAAGACTGGCGCGACCTTGTCGTTGCCTTCTGAGAAGTCAACCGAAGCGGTTGACCCGTTGCCGCCGGACTGTGGCGCTGGGCGCGGCGAGGTGGTTAACGCGGCCGATAGATGTGAGCGCGGTGGTTGAGGGCGGCGATCAGGATGGTATGTCTGTCGTGGTCGATGCGGAACAGCACGCGGTAGTCGCCACGGCGGGCGCTGCGATAGTCAGCCAGTTCACCACGCAACGGTCTGTTGAGTCGCTGCGGGTTTTCGGCCAGCGGACCGGTGATGAACTCGATGATCGCCGCGGCGATCTTGCCTGGGAGCCGCCGAAGGTCCCGACGCGCGGACCCGGCGACCTGGACTCGGTAGTTGCTCTCGTTCGGGCTCACTCCGAAGGTAGCCCGAACTCATCACGCAGCGCGTCGCCGCTGATGGTCGACCCCTGGGCGTACTGCCGTTCCGCTTCCGCCAGATCAGCACCGATTCCGGTCTGTGAGAGCCAAAAGACGGTTTCTTGCAACGATTCCAAGTCGTCGGCGGACATTAGTACCGCGGCCGGCCGACCGTGCTTGGTGATGGTGATGATGTCGTGCGTGAATTCGGCGTCGTCAATGAGAGCCGACAGTTTGTCCTTGGCTTCGCCCAGCGGGATAGATCGCATAAGCCCCTAGTACAGCCGTATATTAGCCACAATCTAACCATAGTTTTAGCCACGGGTCACCGGAGCAGTCGTGCTGAGAAAGCCGCGCGTCCGTGAATGATTGACACTTCTTATTGAATGGAGGAAGCAGATGGGGCGGTGGTCACGCGACGAGATCGAATCGGCGTTTCACGACTACAGTCAAGCCGTCGTCGAGATAGGCCAGAACGGGAATTGGTCGCACTATGCGGACATGTTCACCGAGGATGCCGTCTACGTCGAGCATGTATACGGGGAAATGCACGGCCGGGAACAGATCCGCACCTGGATCGCGTCGACGATGAGCGTCTTCCCCGGCTCGGAGATGCCGTCCTATCCGACCGAGTGGTACACCATCGACGAAGACCGGGGCTGGCTCATCGGGAAGTTCCTCAACCGCATGAAAGATCCCGGCGACGGCAGCATTCATGAGACCGGCACCTTGACCGTGTTGAGATACGCCGGCGACGGGCTGTGGAGCTATGAAGAGGACGCCTACAACCCGCTCAACTTCTTGACGATGGTGCATGAGTACACCAAGCGTTGCAAAGCTTTGGGAACCATCTCCGAGGATGCGCTTGCTTTCGCCAAGAAGATGAACTGGCAACTGGACTAAGCCCGGGGCGTTATCGTGTGATTGGTCGGGGCGCTGTCCATCCACGTGGGAGGCGGCAGTCATGCCGAATTCTGTTATGGGCGATTTTGTCAGTCAGCTGCGCCATGCGTTTCATCGGCTGCGGGACTGGGCCTATCCGGACGAGATCGATCACACACTTTTTCGCGCCTACATGAAGACGCCGCACGACGTAGGCGGCGAGCCGGACGCCCCGGCCACGTTCGAGGAAAAAGAAGAGGAGCAGTGGGAACTCAACGCGTTCGTAACTTGTGAGGTCCTTAGCGGGCGGGGCATCTGGACGTCCGAGGAGCGCAGGCGGCTCGGCAATGTCGATGTCGGAAGGATGCTGTATCTCGGCTTCCCCTACTACGGTCGCTGGGTCTTGGCCATGGCCCGGTGCCTCATCGACAAGCACCACATCACGCTCGGTGAACTGATCGAGCGGGTCAGCGAGGTACGCAACCGCGCCGGCAGCGAAAACACCGTATTGGAACCCCTGCCTCGCACCGTCGGTGACGCGAAGACAGTCATCCGGAACCGCCATCACATCGAGGCTCTCGGCAAGGGGGATCCGCAGTATTTCGCCGGTACGGCCGGGGCCCCCCGGTTCGCGGTCGGCGACCCGGTGCAGGTGCGGGACCTGCCGACGATCTTTTACACGCGCACCCAGGAGTATCTGCGGGGCAAGCCAGGCACCGTTGCCAAAGTGTCGTACGAGAGTTTGACGCCCGAAGACGAGGCATTCGGCCGTGACGATCAAAAACCCGAGTGGTTCTACATTGTCCGCTTCAAGATGACCGACCTGTGGGAGCCGTACACGGGATGTCCGAGCGACACGCTTCAGGCGGAGATCTCGGAACGCTGGCTGCAACCAGTCGCCTAGCGAAAAAGCAGGAGTACCGGGATGGCAAAGAAAGCCGAGCACGGAGCACCGATGGTAGAAGAGATCACCGACTTCGAGGTGCTCGAGATCGCGTTGCGTGAGCTGGCTATCGAGAAGGGTTTGTTCACCGCCGAAGATCACCGGCGCTATACCGAGTTCGTCGAACAGATCGGACCGGCGCCCGGCGCCCGGCTCGTCGCCAGGGCCTGGGTCAACCCGGACTTCAAGCGGTCAGCCCTCGATGATGGCATCGCAGCCAGTCGGGAGATCGGAATCGACTGGCTACAACCAACCGGCTACGGAACTCCCAGCGACTTCACCTCACTGCAGGTACTCGAGGACACACCAACGCTGCACCACGTGGTCGTATGCACCCTGTGCTCCTGCTATCCCCGCCCGATCCTGGGAAACTCACCCGAGTGGTACCGGACACCGAACTACCGACGCCGCATCGTGCGCTGGCCGCGCCAGGTTCTCGCGGAATTCGGCCTCTATCTTCCTGAAGACGTCGAGATCCGCGTCGAAGACTCTAATTCCAAGCACAGATTTCTGGTGCTCCCAGTCCGGCCGGAAGGTACCGACGGCTGGAACGAGGAGCAGCTTGCCGAGATCGTGACCCGCGACTGCATGATCGGCGTCGCGCTCCCCCGGCCCGGCGTGACATCGAACGCACCACGTCGGATCCATCCCGCGGTCCGACCGGCCGAGAACTACTGAGGATCAAGAGATGTCAACCGAACACGACATCACAACCGTCAGGGTGCAGACGCTGGAGCGGATCGTCACGCACGGACAGGTGTGGCCGCTGATGGCGGCGAAGTACGGCGTCACCAATCCGGTACCACCCTGGAAGTCCAGTCTCGACGGCATCTGCGAGGCGCTCGACGGGGAAGGGACCGTGCTGCAACTGCTGACGCGTCGCGACGACGAGGACCGGCTCTCCGATCAGGTATACCGGACGCTGCCATTCCCGGAGAACCAGCTCGTCGCGCTCGCGCACTCCCTCATCGCCAGGAAGGTCATCGGCGAAGCTGCGCTGGCCGACCGTATGAAAGCGGTTCGCGCCCGCCTCGAAGCCTAGGAACTCGGCGAGGTCGGCCCGCGGCCGTCCGATTGGTGCGGCCGCAGGAATCGTCCCTGCAGCGTGTCGAGGAGATGGCGGGCTTCATCGATGCGGGTACGCAAATCGACCAGGTCTTGCGGCCGCCGGCCATCGTCTCTGTCCCGCCGGTCCAACCAGCGGTTCTCCATCGAGGTGGCGAGTTGCTCCAGGCGGGCGATCTCTGCTCGCAGGATCTCTTCGAACAGCCGCGCCTGGGCCACCTCGGCGGGGTTGAGCGGGTGTGCCAGAAAGCCCTCGATTGGGCGCCGCCTCCCGCCGGGTGCATTAAGCGGTGCGGTGATCTCGTCGAATGACGGCAACGCCGCTCCGGTATGCCCAATGGCGTCGTCGCGTGGCAGCGCCAGCGGTCCTGAATCCGCCGATTGCATCATGTGAATACTTCCCCACACCCCGACCCCCCGGGCGGTCCCCGGCTCGGTACCCGCTCCCCGGCCATCCCAAACATCCGGAGTGGGCGTCAGGGGATCCGTCGGCCGTCGACACCGAAGTAGTGCAGGTGGTCGGTCCGCGGATGCAGGCGCACCCGGGTGCCGCGTTGCGGTGGGTTGCCCCCCTCGGCACGAACGACTACGGCCTGCTCGGCCGTGTTGCCCGACGGGAATATCCGGCCATACAGGTAAGCGTCCGCACCGAGTTCTTCGACGACGTCGACCTCCATCTCGACACCGGGACCACCCAGCTCGAAGTGCTCGGGCCGGATCCCTACGACGACTTCACCGGCGCTGTCGGCGACTCGGCGCGGGACCGGCATCGGCCAGTCGCCCAACGACACGGAGTGGTCGACGATCGGCAGGGTGTAGAGGTTCATTGCCGGGGAGCCGATGAACCCGGCGACGAACACGTTGACGGGGTTGCGATAGAGCTCCCGGGGCGGCCCATACTGCTGCAGCACGCCGTCACGCAGGACCGCGACCCGATCCCCCATGGTCATGGCCTCGACCTGGTCGTGGGTCACGTAGACGATCGTGGTGCCCAGTTGTCGCTGTAATCCGGCGATCTGGTTGCGGGTTTGCACCCGCAGCTTCGCGTCGAGATTGGATAACGGCTCGTCCATCAAGAAGACCTGTGGGCGACGCACGATCGCCCGGCCCATCGCCACCCGTTGGCGTTGCCCCCCGGAAAGATCCTTGGGTCTGCGGTCCAAGTACGGCTGCAGATCGAGCAACCGGGCCGCATCCAGCACTCGGTTGCGGATCTCGGTCTTGGGTACCTTGGCGACCTTCAACGCGAAGCCCATATTCTGCGCCACCGTCATGTGCGGGTACAGCGCGTAGTTCTGAAACACCATCGCCACGTCGCGGTCTTTGGGGTCGTCGTCGGTGACGTCGCGCCCGCCGATGCGGATACGGCCCGAATCCAGCGTTTCCAAACCGGCGATCATCCGCAGCGACGTCGTTTTGCCGCACCCCGACGGCCCCACCAGCACCACGAACTCGCCGTCGCTGACCGCCAGGTCCAAATGGTCCAGCGCTGGCCGCGGGGTGCCGGGATAGTGCCGCGTCGCCTGTTCGAAGGTCACCGATGCCATTGGCTACCCGCCGAAGCCGGTCATGGCGATACCGCGGACGAACGCGCGTTGGGCCACGGCGTAGATGATCATCAGCGGAAGCAGGATGAGCATGGATGCCGCCATCAGCACCGGCCACCGGGCGACGTATTCGCCCTGCAGCCGCACCAGGCCGAGAGTGAGGGTGGCGATGCTCTTGCGTTCAAGCATCAACAGTGGCCACAGGAAGTCGTTCCAGACGTTGACCCAGGTCAGCACGGCGAGCACCATCACCGCGGGCTTCGCATGGGGCAGCAGTATCCGCCAGTAGATCTGCCACGGAGAGCAACCGTCGAGGATGGCGGCCTCTTCGAGATCTGTCGGCAAAGTCAGGAAGAACTGCCGCATGAGATAAGTGCCGAACGCGCTGCCGAACAATCCGGGCACGATCATCGCCCACGGCGTGTCGGTCAAGTTGGCGACCCGCATGAGAATGAACTGCGGGACCACGGTAACCGTAAGCGGCACCATCAAGGTGCCCAAGTACAAGACGAACAAGGTATCCCGGCCGCGGAACCGTAACCGTGCGAAGGCATATCCGGCCAGTGAGCAGAAGAAAACCTGGCCCGCGGTAACGCATCCGGCGTAGAAGACGGTGTTGAAAAACATCTGCCAGAACGGCATCAGCGTGAACACTTCGCGGTAGTTGGACCACTGCGGTTGCGACGGGAAAAGCGTGGGCTGGGTTACCTCGCCCTCCTTCTTCAACGAGCCCGATACCGCCCACAGAATCGGGAACAGCGCGCACCATGCGATGGCGACCAGTACGGCATACAGTGCGACTGCACGCACGATGCCGGGTTTGATCACCCGCTGGCCTAGACCCACGATCGTTCCTCGCCGCGACGCCGCGTCAGCCGTAGCTGCAGCACGGTCAACACCAGCAAGATGGCGAACATCACCCAGGCCAATGCGGATGCGTAACCGAATTCCAAGAAAGCAAAGGCGTGCTGGAACAGCATGATTCCGAAGACGTAGGTGCCGGTCTCTGGTCCACCGTTGCGGCCGGTTAGCACGTAGACGAGGTCAAATGCCTGGAACGCGTGGATGATCGAGATAACCACCACGAAGGACAGCGCGCCCCGAATCAGCGGCACGGTGATAAAGACGAACTGGCGCAGCTCCCCCGCGCCATCGAGTTTGGCTGCCTCATACAGGTCACCGGGGATTCCCTGCATCGCGGCCAACAAGATGACCGTGGCGAACGGCACGCTTCGCCACACACTGGCCAGGCATAGCGAAGCCATGGCCCACTTGGGGTCAACCAACCACGGAACCGGGCCGATGCCAACCCAACCGAGCATGATGTTGAGTAGTCCGTTGTCTGTGTTGAAGACGAACTGCCACACCACTGCCACGACCACCGACGACACGGCCAGCGGCAGAAAGACGATCGTTCGGAAGATACCGATCCCCTTGACTTTCCGGTTCAGCGCACCGGCGACGGCAAGGCTGATGAGGACCGTCGGCACCACCGTTCCAACCGTGAACACCACCGTGTTGCGCAGCGCGATGACAAATAGCGGATCGGAGGTGAAGAGGGTGGCGAAGTTCTGCAGACCAACGAACTTGGCGGGGGTAAACAGGTCCCAGTTCTCAAAGCTCATGTAGAGCGAGAACCCGAGCGGGAACAGCATGAACACCGCGACCGCCGCCAGGTTCGGCGCGACGAACATGCGCCCGGCGCGGGCGCGTCGCACCGAAGACTGGCCCGGCCGGGTTGCCGCAACCGCGGAGTGGTCGATCTGCGTCATGGGTTTCGCAGCACCTCGTCGACCTCATGTGACAATCCGCTTGCCAGCGACGCCGCCGGTTTCGAGCCGCGCAGGACGGGTCCGAAGTTGCGGTCCATCAGCGCGTTGATCTTTTCCCACTGCGGGCTGATCGGCAGACCCTCGGAATGGGCCGGTCCGCCGGTGAGCACGGCGAGATTCCCGATCCTGCGGTGGGCGTCAGCGAATCCGGTCGAGTTGATCGCGGATCGCAGTACCGGCACGAAAAGGCCGGACTCGCCGATCAAGGCCTGTCCCTGTCGGCCGGTCGCGAACTTGACGAACTCCCACGCCTGCCGTTTGCGGCGACTGCTGGCCGCGATGGCCAGCCCCGTCGTGCCGATATTCGAGCGGGCACGGTGTCCTCTCGGCCCTGTCGGCAGCACGGTGACATCGAAATCCAAGCCCTCGGCCCGATCGAATGTCTGGTATCGCCAGTGCCCACCGAGTGCCATCGCGGCCTTGCCCGAGGAGAACAGATCCATCGTGGACATCGACTGTGTCTCAGATGCGGTGGGCGCGACCTTGTGCTTGCGGGCCAGGTTGGCGAAAAACTGGACGCCTTCAAGGAAGGCATCGTTGTCGAAGTTGAGGTGGGTGGGGTTCATCCGTGGGGTGGACCACGGGACACCGTTGTTCATCCCGAACAAACCAGCCGTATACATCGCGACCCAGGTGTCGACATATCCCCACTGGCCGACCCTGCCTGATCGATTGCGCTTGGTGAGCGCCTTGGCGGCGTCGAGGAACTGGCCGAAACTCCACGGTTGTTCCCAGCGTGACGGCGGCGGCGGCACGCCGGCGGCGGCGAACAGCTCTTTGTTGTAGAACAAGAAGTTCCCGGACCACTGCTCCGGGAAAGCATATTGACCACCGTTGAACGTGAAGGTCTCATACAGCGGCGGGATGCTGTCGGCCGTCAGTTCCGCGGCGAAAGCCGGGTCTTGAGCCAACATGGTGCCGAGGTCCAGCAACACACCCCGATCGGCCAATCCGGCATAGGTGAATTCCCACGCCATCAGCACATCCGGACACTTGCCGCCCGCGCAAAACGTGGAGATCTGTTGCATCGCGTCCGGCCCCGACAACAGCGTCCGCACCTTGATGTCTCGGTGCCGGCGGCAGAAGGCATCGACAATCCGCAGCCTGGCGTCCGCCTCCTCGGGATTGGCCGCGAAGAAGAAGGTCAGCGCATCGTCACCAGCACCACACCCCGTGGGCCACGATGCCAGCGAGGCAACGCCGACCGCGGCGGCGCCGCGCAGCAGCGTCCGCCGTCCGAACGGCGTATCGACCATGGCGCTCCCGATCCGGTGTTGGGTGCTCCCAGTATTCCCGGGTCGTGGCGATCAGATCGGCATCCGGTAGCCAAAGAATTCGTGGTCTTCGTTGAACCCGCCCTGCCCCCAGCCAAGGTGGGCGAAGGTTTCAACGAACTCGATGCCCTCGATCCACTTGACTTGTTTGAAGCCGAGTTCGAGCTCGTTGCGCAAGCGCAGCGGCGCGCCGTGAGTGATGTTGAGCGGCTCGCCGTTCATCTCGTAGGCCAGCAGACAGGTCCGCTCACGCATATGCCGGATTTGGTGGCAGTCGTAGTAGCGGCCTTCTTCGATCGAGCCCGGCCCTTCGGCGAACGAGTAGAACACCACCCAGCGCGCCGACGGCAAGGGACGGACCAGGTCAAGGATGTCGGACATCGGCACCCCGCCCCACTCGGCGATACCTGACCAGCCCTGAATGCAGTAGTGCTGAGTGATCTGCGCACGCTTAGGCATCGCGCGGATTTCGTCGTAGGAAAGGCTGACCGGGTTCTCGACGAGCCCCTCGATGCGGAGCCGATAGTCCTTCCAGTTATCGGCCGCCAACGAGTAGTAGTGATCGGACTTCGGCAGCGTCCCGTTGGCCCAGAAGAACGGCGAAATGTCCTTCTCCGTGTAAGTGGCCTTCGGATGGGTCCACTCCATGAAGAACTTCACCCAACCGATCAGCCAGCGTCCGGTGACTCGAACCACCCCCGGGTAGCGGATGGTGATCGGGGACGCCAGCAGCCACAGCGCCACGATGACAACCATCGCGACGAGGTAAACCCCCAGCGGCCAATACGATTGGGTATTGGTGCCCAACACGATGTGGTTCAGGTTTGGCACCAGTCCCGTAATGAACACCATCACGGTATGGACCACAATGAAGAACACCATCCAGACCAGGACCGTGAAATGCACTGTCCGGGCCATCTGCCGGTTGAGAATGCCGCGGCCGAAACCGAATCGCGCCGCTATCGACGGCGCCTGCAGCAAGCCGGTGATGAACGCGATCGGCGCGGCGACGAAGATTGTCGTGAAGTAGGCGATGATCTGCATGCCGTTGTAGTTGGTGAAGCCCTCATTGACCGGAAAGTCCAGTGATGCGTACTGGATCCCGGTGGACAGCGCATTGGGGAAGACATCCCAGGATCGCGGGACGATCCGGCGCCATTGGTCAGTGCTGAAAATCAGCACGTAGAAAACCGCTCCGTTGAGCAGCCACAAGAAATCGAAGCTGAAATGCCACCAACGGGCCAACCCGATCGAATGCCGAAAGCCCGGTATGCCCAACCACTTGGGCAGGGCAACCGAATCGTCCTTGGCCGTCCACATGTGCGGCGCGTCGTCCGGGTCCATGCGGTCCGCGGGAACGAGCTCACGCATCCGCAACCACGCGCTCCCCGGTCGGCAGCCCGCGTTCAGATACAACCGGGGATGATCGGCGAGGATCTGCAGCCCGGCCCGCATCAAAAACATCATGAAGATGATGTTGAACAGGTGCTGCCAGCGCACCCACCACGGAAATCCCGAGGTGACCGCCGGGGCAAACGTCGCCGACGTTCCCGGGTAGCCGTCGATGAAGCTCTTCATCCAATCGTATTGGCGTAGCTGCTGCGCGAGCGCGACGAGGATGAGCAACCCCACCACGCCGATCGGCAGCAGCCACAGCGAACTCACCCAGCGCCGGCCGATGCGCAGGTCCGGCACTCTGGCCTTGTCCTGCGGCAGCCCGCCGGCCCACTCGTCGATGTCGATGTGGCCGTCGAGCACTCCCTTGCGGTGCCGCTGCTCCAACAGTGAGTCGAGTCGGACCTCGCCGGTCGGTGCGGCTTGCTGCGGGCCGACGGTCATCGTGGGTGCTCCTCTCGATCAGCGGACGGGCACGGAGTACCCACATGCCGGCGGCGTTATCAGGCGCTCGGCAGCAGTTCGACCCCGGCTTCGGCCAACGCGTCGACGGCCGCGGCGGTGGATTCCTTGGCCACCCCTGCCGTCAGGTCCAGCAGCACCCGGGTGGCGAAACCTGCCCGCACCGCGTCCTCGGCGGTCTGGCGCACACAGTGGTCGGTGGCGAGCCCGACCACGTCGACTTCGTCGACACCGCGCTGCCGCAGCCAGTCCGCCAGCGGGGTCCCGGTGTCGTCGACACCTTCGAAACCGCTGTACGCCGCGGCGTGTGCGCCTTTGCGGAAGACCGCCTCGATCCGGTCGACGTCGAGAGCGGGGTGGAACTCCGCACCGCGGCTTGCTGCGACGCAGTGCGGCGGCCACGACGACACATAGTCCGGTCGGTCGGAGAAATGGTCACCGGGATCGATGTGGAAGTCCTGGGTGGCGACCACATGCTGGTAGCCGCGGGCACTGAAGGGACTCGCCAGGTAATCGGTGATGGCGCCGGCCACGGCGGCGCCACCGGTCACACCCAGCGAGCCGCCCTCACAGAAATCGTTCTGCACGTCGACGACGATCAACGCTCGCATAGTGCCCACCGTATCGCCGCCCGGCGTAGGTAGTACTGCGCGACGTCAGGCGGCGGGATGGTGACGCCGCGCGGCGGTGTCCAGCGACCACAGGTGCGCACAACTCGGGCACTGCAGATGCACCACCGCGGCGTTGTTGCTGATCAGGTACTGCCAGTGGGTGCTGCAATTGCGACCCCTTCGGCAGTCGCCGCACGCGGCTCCGTGCTCGCAGTTCGGGCAATCCAGCCAGGCGCGACGGCTTCTGTCGGCGTCGGGGTCAATCGGAAGCACGGTCCACCGCCCGGTCCGGTAGTACCCCGGCGCTGACCAGGGCGTCGTAAAGACGCTGCTGCTCGTCGTCGAGATTGGAGTAGAGCATGGCGTAGGCCTGCTCCTCCTCGGCCAGCGCGCGGATCGGGTCCCAGTCCGCGCCGATCGCCTCGAGCACAGCACTGCGCCGCCGGACCTCGTCGAGCGTCAGGTCGAAGGCGAATTCGAGGTTAGTGGTCGGCATCAGCCACTCCTGCGGCATTCGGATTGCACGAGAGGTTAGGCTTCCCTAATTAAGTTGGGCTATGCAATGAGCTGGGTCACACACCGGGATTGATCTGCGTCACAGTCGCGGAGCCCAGTGAAACGTTCAGCGTCGCCATACCGCGAGGCCGGCGCGCCGCCGGTGCTGTGTGGTGCATGACGTATAGTCCAGACACGTGTCCAGACAGCTCGCTGACGTCGTGGCCGGTTGGGCGTGAGTATGCGGATTGCTTTGCTGTCCTATCGCAGCAAAACGCACTGCGGCGGCCAAGGTGTATACGTTCGTTATCTCAGCCGGGGCCTGGTGGAATTGGGACATCAGGTCGAGGTGTTCTCCGGTCAGCCCTACCCAGAGGGTCTTGACCCGCGGGTGGTGCTTCGGCAGGTGCCCAGCCTGGACATGTACCGCGAGCCCGATCCGTTCCGCATCCCGCACCCGCGCGAAATCCGGGACCGCATCGATGTCCTGGAGCTCGCGACGGTGTGGACGGCGGGCTTCCCCGAGCCCCGCACCTTCAGTCTGCGGGCCGCCCGCCTGCTGGCCGACCGGCGCGACGACTTCGACGTGGTGCACGACAACCAGAGCCTGGGCGATGGACTGCTTGACATCGCGGTGGCCGGCCTGCCGGTGGTGGCGACCGTGCACCACCCGATCACCCGCGACCGACTGTTGGATCTGGCGGCGGCACCGTGGTGGCGTAAGCCGTTGGTGCGCCGGTGGTATGGCTTCTTGGAAATGCAGGAGCGAGTGGCCCGCAGCATTCCGGACCTGCTGACCGTCTCGTCGTCATCGGCAGCCGACATCACCACCGACTTCGGGGTCAAGCCCGCCCAACTGCACGTGGTGCCACTCGGAGTCGACACCGACGTGTTCACCCCGTCGGCGCAACCGCGCGTGCCCGGCCGCATCATCGCCATCGCCAGCGCCGACACACCGCTCAAGGGGGTCGCGAATCTGCTGCACGCGGCGGCCAAGTTGCGGACCAAACGCGACGTGGAATTGCAGCTGGTCGCCAAACTCGAACCGAACGGACCCACCGAGAAGTTGATCGCCGAACTCGGTATCTCCGATGTCGTGCACACTTCCAGTGGGCTCTCCGACGCCGAGCTCGCGGGATTGTTTGCTTCTGCTGAAGTCGCATGTATCCCTTCACTTTACGAAGGGTTTTCACTGCCCGCGGTAGAGGCCATGGCCAGCGGCACACCGATCGTTGCCAGCCGGACCGGCGCGTTACCCGAAGTGCTCGGCCCCGACGGCGGCTGCGCCAGACTGGTGCGGCCGGGTGACGCCGACGAGTTGATCCGGGTGCTGGGTGAACTACTGGCCTCGCCCGACGAGCTGCACCGGCTCGGGATCGCCGGTCGCCGGCGCGCACTCGACGTGTACAGCTGGGAATCGGTGGCCGCGCAAACCGTTCGCGTCTACGGACACGCGATCGCGCGGGTCCGCGATGGAGCGGACCAGACCGTGGGCGAACCGTGCTGACGGTCGATTTCGACCGGCTCCACATAGGCCCCGGCACCAAGGTCATCGACGTCGGTTGCGGAGCCGGCCGGCACAGCTTCGAGGCATACCGCCGCGGTGCCGAGGTGATCGCGTTCGACCAGAACGCCACCGAACTGGCCGACGTCGACACACTGCTGCGGGCGATGGCCGAGGCCGGTGAGACGCCGCCCTCCGCCAGCGCCGAGACGGTGGTCGGCGACGCGCTGGAGTTGCCGTATCCCGACGGCACATTCGACGTCGTCATCGCGTCGGAAATCCTCGAACACGTCCCCGCCGACGACAAGGTGATCGACGAGTTGATCCGCGTCCTCAAGGTCGGTGGCACGCTGGTGGTCACCGTGCCCAGGTGGCTGCCCGAACAGGTGTGCTGGCTGTTGTCCGATGAGTATCACAGCAACGAAGGCGGCCACATCCGGATCTACCGGGCCAGCCGGCTACGCTTCAAATTCACCAACGCCGGGATGACGCTCATCTATACCCACCATGCCCACGGGTTGCACGCACCGTTCTGGTGGCTGAAATGCATTGTCGGCGTGTCTAACTCTGATAGCCCCATGGTGAATGCGTACCACAAGCTGCTGGTCTGGGACATGATGCAGCGGCCCTGGATTACCAGGATCACCGAATCAGCGCTCAATCCGCTGATCGGCAAGAGCGCCGCCTTGTACTTCGAGAAGCGGGTGCCCGTCGTTGAACTGGTCTGACATCCCCGGTGTCGCGGGCATTCTCACTCCGGGGCAGTGCCGTCAAACCGCGGAATCGATTGCTGCGGTGCAGGAGCCGTCCGGTACGATCCCTTGGTCGGTGAGCGGGCACACCGATCCCTGGGATCATGTCGAATCTGCGATGGCACTCACCACTGCGGGTTTGACCGAGCCAGCCCGCCGTGCCTACGACTGGTGCCGTCGCCAACAGCGGGCGGACGGTTCCTGGCCGATCCAACTGCGCGCCGGCGTCGTCGAGGACGCCAACAGCGACAGCAACTTCTGCGCCTACATCGCCGTCGGAGTCTGGCACCACGTGCTGGCCACCGGCGACGGCGCCTTCGCCACCACGATGTGGCCGACAGTGCGTGCCGCCATCGACTTCGTGCTGGAGTTGCAACTCGAAGGCGGTGAAATATGTTGGGCACGCGGCTCATCCGGGCCGGTCAGAGAGGCACTGCTGACCGGATGCGCCAGCATATTCCACAGCCTGCGCTGTGCGCTGGCTCTGGCCAATTACCTCGATGAGCCACAACTCGACTGGGAAATCGCGCTGGGCCGGCTGGGCCATGCCATCAGCGCCCACCCATCGGCGTTCACCGAGAAGCCGCACCACTCGATGGACTGGTACTACCCGATTCTCGGTGGCGTGCTGCGAGGGCCGGCTGCGGCCGAGCGGATAGCCGAGCGTTGGGGCGATTTCGTTGTCGACGGACTCGGTATCCGATGTGTCGATAACCGCCCGTGGGTCACCGGTGCTGAAACTTGCGAATTGGTGCTGGCACTCGACGCAATGGGCAACCGGCAGGCAGCGTTGCGGCAGTTCGCGGCCATGCAGCACCTGCGCGAAAAGGACGGCTCGTATTGGACCGGGCTGGTGTTCAGCGACGGAAAGCGTTGGCCGGTCGAGCGAACCACTTGGACCGGAGCCTCAGTGATTCTCGCGGCCGACGCCTTGTCACGCACCACTGCGGGCAGCGGCATCTTCCGGGGTACCGACCTGCCGCACGGACTGAAGGGCGATTACGACTGCGAGTGCGCGGTCACCTCGACCGATCGTTAGGCAGTGCGCCCGGTCCCCCGACCCGCTCCAGGACCCGCAATGACCCTGTCGCTGATCTCTGTACGAATGTGCCGCTTTCCAGTGCGCGGCAGTAAATCTGGTACGGAGCTTGGCCACCGTCGCGTGGATCGGGGAACACGTCGTGGATGATCAACGCGCCACCGGTACCCACCCAGCGCGCCCAACCATCGAAGTCCTGGCGTGCAGCAGCCTCGCTGTGGCTGCCGTCGATGAACAATAGCTGCAGCGGGGTGCGCCATCCGCGGGCCACCACCGATGATTTGCCCACCACCGCAACCACGTTGTCATCCAGACCGGCCTCATCAAGGGTGCGGCGGAAGGTCGGCAGGGTGTCGAAACGCCCGGTGGCCTCATCGACCAGCGAGACGTCGTGATACTCCCAGCCCGGCTGGTGCTCTTCGGACCCGTGATGATGGTCGACGGTGTACAGGACGCTATCGCCGGTGACCGCAGCCGCACCCAGCAGCAGCGTTGACTTGCCACAGTAGGTGCCTATCTCCACCCCGACACCGTGATCGAAGTACTGCAGCGCGGCGTCGTACAGCGCCCGGCCCTCGTCGGCAGGCATGAATCCGGTCACCCGATCGGCGAGGTCGAATAACCGCGCGGTGCGCTCGGCGGGAGACGTCATCACCTGAACCTAACTGACGGACTGAAGCCCGACGTGGTTGCTGAGGAATACTTCCGGCGGTTTGCACGGCGGTCCGTCCGGGAACCCACCGGCCATGTTGCTTCGAAGAATCGCCCGGCCCATGTTGTCAGCGGTATTCATCGGCCAAGGCATCGAGACATTACGAAAGCCCCAGAGCAGCGTCGATGCCGCAGAGCAGACGGTCGCCGCGTTGCGGACGCTGCCGGACCCCGTCGGGTCCAAAGTTCCGTCCGACCCGAAGACGGCGGCACGCATCAATGCGGCCATCCAGGTCTGCGGTGGTGTCCTACTGACCACCGGCAAAATGCCGCGTATCGCCTCGACCGCGCTGGCATGCACGGTGATACCGGGGAGCCTTGCTGCGCAGCTGTTTTGGAACGAGCCCGATCCTAAACGGAAAGCGGAGAAACGCCGCAACTTCCTCACCGATTTGAGTCTGATCGGTGGCCTGATCATCGCCGCCGCCGACACCGAAGGAAAGCCATCACTCGGATGGCGCGGTCGGCAGGCGGCAGGCCGCATTTCCGGGGCGGTGTCGGCTGCACTGCCGTCGGCGCGATCCGACGGAAGCCTGTTCGATTCCGAAATCGGCGAGAAGATCGGTCACGGCCTCCACGTGGGGGCCGAGCGCGGCCGCGAACTGGCCGGTGTGGTCGAGGAGAGAAGCGTGCCGCTCATAGGTGCGGCCCGCAGCCGCGGCAGCGAACTGGCCGATACCGCGCGGAAACGCTTCGAACGCCGGGTCACGCGCTGATCCGCCGAGCCGACGTGGGCACTCGCCGTCGTCGTCGCCAAACGTACAACGCCCACGACACCGCCACGGCTGTGAATACGGCGGCTTTGACTGCACCAGCCCAGGTTGCCGGGTAGAGCACTCCGGTGATGTAGTGGGCGATGAATCCCTCCGAAGGCAGCGGTGTCATGCCGGCTTTCCCGCGGCCCCAACGTTCGAGCCAGGTCAATGGGCAATCCAGATGCCCGGCCGTGATTGCGATACCCCACAGCACCGCGAGGACATGCAGCCAGATGGTGCGCCGCCAGCGCAACGCGATGAAGCCGCCGATTGCCAGATAGCAGAGGAAAGCGAAGTGCGCGGCGATCGCTGACCCGACGACGACCTCATACATGCTGCCTCCCGCCCATGCTAACGAGCAAAGCGCTTCAGGAAGCGCTCGACAATCGCCTCGGCCGGCTCATCGACATCGATGACGATCCCCCGCTCGTCCGGACCCAATGGTTCCAGGGTGTTGAATTGCGACTTGAGCAGAGACGACGGCATGAAGTGCCCAGACCTGCCGGCTTGCCGGCGGGCGATTAATTCCGGCGAGCCGCTCAGGTGCAAGAACTCGACCCCGGGACAATGTGCACGCAACTGGTCACGGTATTTGCGCTTGAGCGCCGAGCAGCTCATCACGCCGCCGTCGTCATGGCGCGCCAGCCACTCCCCGATCGCTTCCAGCCACGGATAACGGTCCTTGTCGTCCAGCGGTTTGCCCGCGGCCATCTTGGCAACGTTGCCTTCCGAGTGGAACTCATCGGCGTCGGCGAAGGGCACCATCACTCGTTGCGCCAGCGCCCTCCCCACCGTCGACTTGCCCGATCCGGAAACGCCCATGACCACGATCGGTGGCAGCCGGCCGGTCACTGTTGTGGCCGGTTGCGGTTCCATTCCAGCCAGCCCACGCCGCTGCGACCGTCGGCGGTGCTGACCGTAGCCCATACCCGGGGAAACTCGCTTATCCGTCCGTCGCCGCCGACCAGCTGTACCGGTGCGTGGCCGCGCACGCCGACGGTCGCGTTAATCCCCCCCGGATCGAGCGCCAACGTCGCACCCTCGGGTAAGCCGTTGGAGCCGAACATTTCCCGCGCGGTAACGGCCAGCACTTCGGTGACGCTGCCGTCGCGGCCCGCAACGTAGCCGACCGCCACGGGCGGGACACCGGGGATACGGATATCCACCGCGTGCAGGTGGGTCCCGTCGTCGAGGTGCAGCGCACTCCACATCCAGTCCATGCTCCACCAGTCGCGCACTCCCCAGGAGTGGTCGCGTTGCCCCGGCACCGAGTCGATGCTGTACCGGACGCCGTCGATGGTGGCACTGCCCGACACGGTGCACGGGATCTCGTAGCGGGTGGTCAGCCGGTACTGGTACGGGGTGCCGTCGGTGATCCACTCCAGATCCATCGCCACCTCGACCGGCACGCCCCGCTCCCCGCGCAGCAACGCCGCGGGGTCGGTGTAGGACTCGCCGCGCCCTTGCAGCACAACCCGATAGCTGCGCAGCGGGTCGTTGGTCGAGTGGCTGAAGTCGATGCCGCCGGTGTGCACGGTCCACGGGTCGGCAGGTAGCGGGACCTCGGAGTCGACAACGGCCACGGTGGGCAGATCCGGCCCGCACAGCAGCGCGTGCAGCCATGCGGTGTGCTGGTTGGGGATCAGCCCAAGGCGTATCCAGCCACCGAAACCCTGTGCGGCATCGGTGAAATCGGCATACCAGCTCTCGTTCCACAGCGGCTCGTCGGTCGCGAGATGTGCGGATTCGTCGTCATGGGTTGGACATAGCGGCACCACGGGCACCGGTGCCGGCAGGATCGCCAGCGCGTCGGTGTCGAGCACATGCTCACAGTGGCGTTGCAGCAAGGTCATGAACATCGTGTCGCCGCGCTCGGTGCGTTCCACCAACATTGACGACACGATGGCCATCATCACGCCGAAGAAGCTCTGCCGGCGCACAGCCTCACAGACATCGGCCAGGCTGATCGGCGCGGCCGGGCCGAGCGCCGCATGGTAGGCCTGCACCAGTTCGTCATAGTGGGCACGCCGGTCTGCTACCGGCAGCGCGCAGCCGAGGAAGTAGGCCAGATCGGTCATCGCCGGCCCCCAGGTGACGGTTTGCCAATCGACCACCGTCAACGGACGGTCTGCACCGGCGGAGCCGAACAGCAGGTTGTCCAACCGGTAGTCGCCGTGCACCAGACCATGGCAGCGGCTGTCCTCGCCGGCCAGATAGGCGTCGAAAGCGCCCACCAGCCGTTCGCAGACGACGCGATGCTGCGACGTGATCTGGTCGCGGTAGCGGTCGACAAAACCGGCATAGAGCGCAGTGATCAGCGCCTGGCTGATCGGTGCGTCGCGGTTGAGCCAGGCCGCGTCGGCGAGCGCGGTGTCATCGAGCAGCGGAGCTTGCAGGCGACCCAGTTCGGTGACAGCAAGCCGCGCCTGCACCGCTGTGGCGCCGCGGATTTCGTCGCCGACGACAGCCGGACTCGCGTCACCGAGCAGCACGTCGAAAACACCGGCCGCAGTGTCGAAAGCGGCGTGATAGCAGGGCGCGACCGGCCCGGTCAGCCGTGGCGCGATATCGCGGTAGAACCGGACTTCCCGCTCGTACAGACCCAATCCCACGCCGGTCTGTCGGCTCACCGGGTCGGTGGCCGCGACCTTCAACACCACCGAATCCGGCGCCCGGGTATCGCTGTCGTCGGCGTAAGTCAGCCGAACGCGGTAGCACTCGCTCATCTGGCCGGTGCCGATGCGCTCAACCGTGAAATCGGCGACGGTTCCGGCGCCCAGTACCGCGGTCAGCCACCCGGCGGTCAGGTCACCCGGTCCTTCGATAACCGTGCCAGTTCTCACCGCGCCACCGAAAAGCCGTCCCACGCCATCCGCCGCTCGGGATGCGGATCGAATTCGATGCGCGACTTGTGGTCGAAGACCATCACTGCACGGTCGGTGCTGGTGTAGGCAGGCCAGTCGTTTCCGGGTACTCCGGTGCTACTGAAAGACCGCCAGCGCCGTTGTATTTCATCGCTGACCCGCAACGCCGACCGGCGGTCGGCGGCAGCGCCCAGCAGCGCACCGAACTTGGTGCGGTAGATGTCGAAGACGGCGAGCAGTTCGGTGGCATGCGTGGCGCCCAAACCCGACCAACGCAACATGCGCGGAGCAAAATCGTACCGATACAGATAGGCCGGCGCATGGCTGCCGTGGACCTCGGCGATCTCCCAAGCGGCCGAGCCGAACGCGAAGTCGCCGCCCAGCCGTATGCATGCGGACCGGTCGGGATAGTCGGGATAGGCAGCGGTAATACGTTCCCGCTCAGCCGGTCCGGCTTCCGCAAGCAGCGCTTCGATCATCGGCTCGGTCGTCGGCAACAGCCGCAGGAACCGGGTGAACAAGCGGCCCTCCTCTGCGTTGGTGCCCACAATGAGCGGGACCCGGTGAGCTTGGCCGTGGCGCATCGCCTCGGTCGGATCCAGCGGTAGGTAGTCGTCGCCGAAAACCGGGCCGATCGGGAAGGCGCCCAACATGTCTTGCACACCTTCGTCGACGAGACGGCCTTGTGCCGCCACCAGTTCGGCCACGGACGCGCGCATCAGCGTGTGGGCAGCGTCCAGCTCGCGGGCACCGAGTAGCGCGGCGAACCAGGACGCGAACTCGGCCGCAACCTCACGGGACCGCACCATCCCGGCTGCCGGACTTTCCGAAATCGCTTGGGTGAAAAGGCCTTCAGCGGCCGGCACGGCGAGCATCGTGGCGACGGCATGCGCGCCGGCGCTTTCGCCGAACAGGGTGACATTGGTCGGGTCGCCACCGAACGCCGCGATGTTTTCCCGGACCCAGCGCAGCGCCATCACCAGGTCACGCAAGAAAAGGTTGCTCTCGATGGTGATGTCCGGTGTCGACAGCGACGATAGATCCAGGCATCCGAGCGCACCGAGTCGGTAGTTGACCGATACGTACACGCAGCCGCGACGGGCCAGCGCCGCGCCGTCGTACAGCGGCGTGGCCGAGCTGCCCAGGATGTATCCACCGCCGTGGACGAAGACCATGACCGGTAGCGGTTCGCCGTCGCAAACTTCCGGTGTCACGACGTTGAGGGTCAGGCAGTCCTCGCCCATCGGCTGGTAGCGGCCGACCCCGATCATGGTGTAACGACGCTCCTGCGGAGCGCAGTTGGTGAACCCGTGACAGTGCCGCACGCCCGACCACGGCTCGGGTGGCTGCGGCGCCCGCAACCGCAGCCGCCCGACGGGTGGACGCGCATAAGGGATGGAACGCCAGCGATGCACCCCGTCGCGGGTGAAACCTTCGACGGTGCCGGTGGCAATGGTTGCGCGGACGAGGTGCTCGTGCATATCCCGACGGTAGCGAACGTCACGCTGCCCCGGGCGCGTGCCCGGAGTTATCCACAGTTGGCGCTTCATGCACAAACAGGGCGAGCGGTCGTGCGTGTTGCCTCATGTCAAGATGCGCGCGTCGAGCTTCTGGTTGCCTCATTTGAGGGTGCGCGCGTAGCGGCACGGGCGTTGGTTTTGGGTCCGGATTTGCTGGAGGTCAGGGTGAGGAGTTCGTT
>NZ_JBOHHI010000026.1:0-52783 GCF_050700595.1 Mycobacterium sp. | reverse complement strand
CCTTCCTCACCAAACTCGCTTGCACGCTGTCGGGGCACGTAGACCCCGCTTGGTGAACTACGTAGAGACGAGGAACGGGCAGGCCCCCCAACTCATTGACAAAAACCTCTTACGTTGGTGTCGGCCGGCGACACGCACGCTCGGCCGAGGGGGGTCTACGGGTCGCGGGGGAGACCCAGCAGCCGCTCGGCGATGATGTTGAGCTGCACCTCCGAGGTGCCACCGTAGATGGTGGTCGCGCGGCTGGCCAGCAGGTACTCTTCCCACTTGCCGGGCAGTTGCTCCGGATCGCCGATCGCGGCGTCGGTGCCGAACGTGGATACCGCGAACTCGGCGTAGCCCTGCCCGGTGCGCATCGACAACAGCTTCGAGATCGCCGCCGAAGGCATCGCGTCCCCGCCGGCGAGCGTCAACAGCGTCGAGCGCATGTTGAGCACCTTGGCGGCGTGGCCCTCGGCGATCAACTGTCCGGCCCGGTTCTGGGCGACCTGGTCGAACTTCCCGTCGCGGACGAACTCGACGAACTCGTCGAGGGTGGCCAGGAAGTTCGCGTCGCTGCCGCCGATCGAAACCCGTTCAGCGGTCAGCGTGTTGCGGCTGACTTCCCACCCCCGGTTCACCTCTCCCAGTACGAGGTCATCGGGCACGAAGACGTCGTCGATGAACACCGTGTTGAACATCGCGCCGCCGGTGAGCTCGCGCAACGGCTTCACTTCCACGCCCTCGCTGGTCATGTCCAGCAGGAAGTAGGTGATGCCGTTGTGTTTCGGGGCGTTCGGCTCCGTTCTGGCCAACAGCGCCCCCCACTGCGAGAACTGTGCGGCGGTGGTCCAGATCTTCTGGCCGGTGATCCGCCAGCCGCCGTCGACTCTGGTGGCCTTGGTGGTCAGCCCGGCCAGATCGGATCCCGCGCCCGGCTCGGAAAACAGCTGGCACCAGAATATTTCGCCGCGGAAGGTCGGCGGCAGGAAGCGTTGCTTTTGTTCCTCGGTGCCGAACGCAACGATCGACGGGACGATCCAGGCCGCGATGGCGATCTGCGGGCGGCGGACCCGTCCGGTGGTGAATTCCTGGGCGATGATGATCTGCTCGACCGGGCTGGCCGCCCGGCCCCACGGTGTGGGCAGATACGGCAGCACCCACCCGCCCTCGGCGATGGCGGTTTTGCGTTCCTCGCGGGGCATCGCCTTGAGTGCGGTGACCTCGTCGCGGATTTCGGCTCGTAGTTTTTCGGTTTCGGGGTCCAGGTCGATGTTGAGTTCGCGCATCCCGGCGCCGGTCGCGGTGTCGACCACCCGTTGGGGGTAGTCGGTGCGACGGCCAAAGGATGCGGCCAGGATCAATGCCCGCCGGTAGTAGACGTTCGTGTCGTGTTCCCAGGTGAAGCCGATACCGCCGTGCACCTGAATGCAATCCTGCGTGCAGCGCTGGGCGGCGGCCGGGGCCAGCGTCGCCGCCACCGCGGCAGCGAACTCGACCGCTGAACTTGCTCCGGTGCCGGCCTCGTCGATCGCGCGGGCGGCATCCCACACCGCGGCGGTGGCCCGCTCGGTGTCGGCGATCATCTCCGCGCACTTGTGCTTGATCGCCTGGAATTGCCCGATCGGCCTGCCGAACTGTTCGCGGATCTTGGCGTATCCCGACGCGGTGTCGGTGGCCCATCGTGCCACCCCGACGGCCTCGGCGGACAGCAGCGTGGACACCACGGCGTGTGCGGTGGTCATGGGCAGGCCGCTGAGCACGGCGTCGTCGCCGACCTCCACGGCGTTGGCACGCACATGGGCGATCGGCCGCAGCGGATCCACACTGCGGACCGGCTCGATCTCGAGTTGATCGGCGCGCAGCACAACCCACTCTTCACCGCTGTCGATCGCCACCGGCAGCACCAGCACCGAGGCCTGGCCCGCCGCGGGTACCGCCCGGGCTTCACCCCGGATCACCAGCGTGTCGCCATGCCGCGTCGCGGTCAGTCCGGACTCCAGGGCGTAGGCGGCGACCGACACGCCGGACGCCAGGTCGCCCAGCACTTTGGCTTGCTCGTCATGCGCGGCGATGAGCGCGCTGGCGATTGCCGACGGCACGAACGGCCCGGGCACCGCGCCGTAGCCGAACTCGGCGAGCACGATTGTCAGCTCGAGCATGCCGAAGCCTTGTCCCCCAACGGATTCAGCGAGATGCAACCCCTGCAGCCCTTGTTCCGCAGCGGCCTGCCAATAGGGCGGGGGATTGTCGATCGGTGTTTCCAGCGCGGCGTGCAAGACCTCCGACGGCGCTACCCGCGCCACCAGGGACCGCACCGACTCGGCCAGATCTTCATGCTCAGGAGTTATCGCGATCGGCATCGCTTGCCTTTCCTTGTCGCTGGTTCAGCCGGCCATCCCCAATCTAATAACCGGTCGGTTGGTTTACCACATGGGCCGCTCCGGACCCCGGGACGACGTGGGCGAGGACCCTCAGCGCCACCGCTTGGCAATCCACTTAGCGATCGTGTCGGCCTGCTCAGTGCGCGCTCCCGGGGTGGTGAAGTAGTGGTCGGTGTCGATCGCACACAGTGACTTGTCGATGGCGGCCACTGCGTCATAGATGCGTTGGGCGTCGGACGGGAAGACTCCGGTGTCGGCTTCGGCGTTGATCACCAGCGCCGGGCAGGTGATGCGCGCCAGGTGCGGCTCGGCCCGGGTCTGCGAGGTCCGCAGGCTCCACATCCCAAGCCAGTTGCGCAGGGTGCAGGCCGCCGCGATTCCATGCGCGGAGCGATTGGCCCCGGCCGGGACGCCGGCGTAGCACATATTGGGCTGACGCTTGGTCGGTTCGATCGTCGGGTCGACCATGCGCGGGTCGGCCCAGGTGCGCATCACCGTGAACGGTCGATCGGAAAACCCGGCGGCGCGAACACGTTTCAGTTCCTTTTCGGCCCAGTCTGTGATGGCCTGGTTGCGAGCAACCTGGGCCGATCGGTAACGCCTGACGAACTCTTCAGTGAACGGGGGGCCGTTGCTTTCGTGGAAGAGGTCAAGGTCGGGATCGGTTTCCACCGGGTCGTTTTCGTCGACGACGGCGGCGTCCATCCACGCGGTCAGCACGTCGGGGCGGCCGGGATGTGCCGCGCTGGCGACGTAGCCGTCGGCGGGGGGCAGGTCGGCCAGCCCGGCCGCCGGTCGCATACCCGACAGTGGTGTCACGTTCGGTTCTACTGCCTGTGACTGGTAGGCGGCCATCAATGATCCTCCGCCGGAATTACCCAGCAGCACAACTGTCTCCACCCCTTGTACTTCGCGCAGCCAGCGCACCCCGACGCCGATGTCGACCAGCGCGTGGTCGAGCAGAAAGCTGCTCTCAAAGCCTCGAAACCGGGTGTTCCAGCCCAGGAAGCCGATGCCGCGGGTAGCGACGTAGTCGGCGAGGTAATGCTCGGAGAAGTCGATTTGGTAATGGGTGGCGATCATCGCCACCTTCGGCTTACGTCCCACGCCGCGGTGATAAAGCCCCTGGCAGGGATGTCCGCCCGCGCCTGCACGCCGGGCAGTCGGTGATGGCAGTCCGATGAATTCGCGAATCACTCCAGGTGTGGCCACCTCAGCTGACCTCCTTGCAGTAAATGGCTCGGTAGAAGATGTTGGCCAGCGTGCCGATGCACGCCTCGTCATCGGGGTCACCGGTCACCTGCGACCGGGCACCGCTGAGCTGGATGTAACAGAACTGGTTGAACATCGCCACGATCGCCACTGCGATCAATTCCGGGTCGTCGCCGGCGCAGTAACCGTCGGCCTGGGCGCGTCGGACCGTTTCGGCGATGAAAGAAACCGGGATTGCGCATATTTCGGCCCAGTACTGCGCGAAGTCGTCGTTGACCATCGCCAGTTGCGACACACTGATCATCTCCGCGAGCCGGTTGCGGTAGCTGTGCCAGTGCGCGGACGCCGCCTCGTGAGCCCGCTCGCGATTAGACAGCCCGTGCCGGATGACGGTCGTGGCCCGCCGGTTGGCTTCGTCGCGAAACCGCAATGCCCACTGGCGAACCATTGCCTCTTTGGAGTCGTAGTAGTTGTAAAACGACGCCGTCGATCGCCCCGCCTCCGCGGCGATGTCGGCGATCGTGGCGGCCAGTATTCCTTTGCGGGCAATGACCGCCCGGGCGGCGGCGTCGATGGCGGCCTGCGTCCGTCGGCCGCGATGCGTCGGTAACTCCGCGCGCTGAGGGGGCTGTTCGGACACCGTCGACACCGACTTCGCCTCCTCTCGTCCGACCCGGTAACCCCTAGAAGAGAAGTGAACCTGATGTTAGATTCAGATCCAGATCTTCGCCACGGATCAGCGATACGGGTACGGACGGGAGCCGGGAGATGATCAAGCCGTACAACCCCAACACCGAGTTCGAACTCGGTGGGATCAACCATGTCGCGCTGGTGTGCTCGGACATGGCGCGAACGGTCGACTTCTACAGCAACGTCCTGGGCATGCCGTTGATCAAATCCCTCGATCTGCCGGGCGGGTCCGGGCAGCATTTCTTCTTCGACGCCGGCGACGGTGACTGCGTCGCGTTCTTCTGGTTCGCCGATGCACCCGAGAGGGTGCCGGGCATCTCGTCGCCCGCGGCCATCCCCGGCATCGGCGAAATCACCAGTGCGGTCAGCACGATGAACCATCTCGCCTTCCATGTCCCGGCCGAGAAATTCGATGCCTATCGACAGCGGCTCAAGGACAAGGGCGTTCGGGTCGGTCCTGTGCTCAACCACGACGAGAGCGAGATGCAGGTCTCGGCAACCGTGCATCCCGGCGTCTACGTGCGCTCGTTCTACTTCCAGGACCCCGACGGTATTACACTTGAATTCGCCTGCTGGGTAAAAGAATTCACTGATAGCGACACACAGGCTGTGCCCAAGACGGCGGCCGACCGGCGGGTGCCGGCCGACACGGTGAAGAGTTAGGCCGCTAATCCCGGTACAGCTCCGGGTCGGCCAGGTGGTCCAGGACCGACGTGAGCTGGCCGACTAGCTCCTCGGGGCCCAGCGACACGTCACCGGCCAGCCAGGCGCTGAGCGTTTGGCCGACACCCCCTACGGCGAAATGTGCCGCGGCCTTGATCCGGTCGTTTTGCCGAACCCGCAGGACACTCTCGACGTGCTGACCGGAGAGCATGGCGAACAGCGCACTGGACTCCCCGCGCTTGCGCACCAGCACCGGGTTGGCCGGTTGCGAGCTGAACAGCAGACGGCCGACGCGAGGGTCGGCGTCGATGGTCCGCACGATGTTGGCCATGCCGGCCCGCGTTTGCGCCACGGGCGCTGCCGCGGCCACGGCGGCCTGGGTGGTGGCGGCAAGGTCGGCGATTACCCAGTCGAAGACCGCGCCGACGAATTCGTCCTTGTTCGCAAAGCTCTCGTAGAAGTAGCGGGCGGCCACGCCGGCCCGGCTGCAGATGCCGCGGACGGTTAGCTCGGGGATCTCCTGCTGCTCGGCGCCCAGCAGATCCAGGCCCGCGGCCAGCAGGCGATTACGGCGTCCGGCCAGCCGGTCGGCGGGTCTCACGCCCCGATAGGGCCGCACATTCGTCGCCGCCACTGAACCCATGGGCACCATCTTGACATCCCGCGCCATTGCCGGGCAATATCAGGAAACAAGCGTTCTCACAATTAGCGAGCAGGTGTGGTGATGGCAGTCCAGCATGTCGAGCGTGCGGTAAGCGATCCGCCGATCCCCCGATTGGCGCGCCGCCGGCCGCGGCGCGCACCCAGCATCGACGACCAATTGATGGGTATGGCGCTGCTGCTCGGGCCGGCCAACGTGATCATGCAGTTGGCACTGCCGGGCGTGGGCTACGGCGTGCTGGAGAGCCGGGTGGAGAGCGGCCGGGTGGATCGTCATCCGATCAAGCGGGCCCGCACCACGTTCACCTACCTCGCAGTGGCCATGGCGGGCAGTGATGCCCAGAAAGCGGCGTTTCGCCGGGCGGTGAACCGCGTGCACGCCGAGGTCTTCTCGACCGACGACAGCCCGGTCAGCTACAACGCGTTCGACCCGGAGCTACAGCTGTGGGTGGCGGCATGCCTGTACAAGGGCGGCGTCGACTTCTATCGGATGTTCGTCGGCGAGATGGACGAGGACGACGCCGAACGGCATTACCGCGAGGCTGTGGTGCTCGGCACCACGCTGCAGGTGCCGCCGGAGATGTGGCCGGCGGATCGCGCGGCGTTCGACCGGTACTGGCAGGAGTCGCTGGACAAGGTCCACATCGACGACACGGTCCGCGATTATCTCTATCCGATCGCGGTGGGCCGGGTGCGTGGCCTGACGTTGCCCGGTCCACTGCAGCGGTTGGCGGACAAGCCCGGACTGCTGATAACCACCGGTTTTCTGCCGCAACGGTTCCGCGACGAGATGCACTTTCCGTGGGACGCGGCCAAGCAGCGGCGGTTCGACCGGCTGATCGCCGTGCTGCGCACGGTCAACAACCTGATGCCGCCCTTTGCTCGCCAGTTCCCGTTCAACCTGCTGCTGTGGGATCTGGACCGGCGCATCAGGACCGGTCGGCCGTTGGTCTAAACACGCGCACTGACGTGAACCGCGCGAAGTCTCGGTCCAGAGTTACGACTTCACAGTGGTGCTCGACGGCGATGGAACCAGGACAGCGTCGGGAATCAGGTCGCCGGACGCGTCGGCATTGTCGCAGACTGCCGCAACAGTGTGAGGTGTCGTGGGCCGGGGTTCGTCGGCAGATGGTGGGGTTGCGCGATGGTGGCGTCGAGGAACGCGAATGCATCGGCCCGGGTGGACGGCTTGGTGATTCGCATGGTCACGGCGGTGGACGGCCAGCAGCACGTTGACGTCTAGCAGAAACATTCCTTATTCAAAGCTCACTTGCGCGAGTTCAGGTCCATGCCCTCGTCGAGAACCTCATATAAGGGCCTGTTCGAGGTCAGGTCGACTCCCGGCTGGGGACCGGTGCCACCGTCGAACACGGGAACCGTAGGCCGCGCGTCCGCGTCGGGACGAGTAGCCAGTTCACGGCGAAGAGCATCCTCAATCACCGAGCCCAGCGATTGACCCCGCTCGCGAGCCCGACGCTTGGCCGCCGCGAGTAGCTCATCGGCGATCGACACGGTGGTGCGCATGATGCTGAGGGTATCGCGTCAACATCATCGCCCAGTCAAGCTGCCGCCGCGGCCTCAAATAACGCGCGCAGGGTTGTGGAGATCTGCTGGACGGCCTCATCGATGGTGCTCATGGGCTGCCACAGATGGCTGAATGTTAAGCGGAAGTCGACTTCGACGATCGACTTCAACTGCCGGTCGACTGGATCGGGAACATCGTAGAACTCCCGGACGGCTGTCGCGATTGTTTCCATCGCACCGCCCCAGATCGGCCGTGGTCCCGTGATCAGTAATGGAGTCAGGCCGACCTCCGCATCGCGTGCCCTGGCCAACATCGCTTTGACCAGGGCATCGTCGGCGCCGGCGCGCAAGGTGAAGGCTGCGCCGGCCGTAAGACCGGCCACCACGTCATCGGGGTGGGCCCGCATCGCGGAAATGACCCCGGTGATGAATCGGTCGGTCTCCCGTTGGACCAGGGCTTCGCCCAATGCCTGCTTCGCGCCGATCTCCTTGTACAGCACTTGTCGACTGATACCGACCGTGGCGGCGATCTGCGACATGTTCACCGCGCGCCAGCCCTCCGCACAGATGAGCGCGTACGCGGCATCCAAAACCCGGTCGCGCAATAACTGGCGCACCTCGGCCTGAAAATTCGGCGCATTCGACATACCCAGAGAGTACGACAGAGATATCGATGATGTCGGTATTGACACAAGTATCCCAATGTTGTATACAATCAGAACAACGATGGCAAAGTTGTAATCAGGAGCGGGTCGCGAGAGTCAATCGGGATGATGCGTGGAATCGGGACACGTGCGCCGTGAGGTGTCTAGAGGCGGAGATGGCGCGGCGGGCCCAGTGGCAAGCCGCTGACGGAAACCTGGTCAGAGATGCGGTAGCCAATCTGTCCCGCGAGCACCGCGCGATGATCTACCGGTCCTACTACCTCGGACAGACAACGACGCAAATTGCAGCCGAACTGCGTACCAAGGACGACATCGTCAAGCACGAACTGCACCGCGCGCTGCACGCGTTACGGGCGACCCTGCACGAGAGCGACATGCTCCGGTGACGGTGTCGCTGCGGCGCCGGTAGGCGCGTCCAGAACGTTGTCGATGTGCATGACGAGTTGCCACCAGACACCGTGGCGTAGCGTCGGTTACGTGCGTACTGAAGGTGACAACTGGGACATCACAACGAGTGTCGGAATGACCGCGTTGAACGTGGCAGCCGCGCGAGCATTGGAAGCACAAAAGGCCGACCCACTGGCCGTCGACCCGTTTGCCGAGGGGTTCTGCCGCGCGGTCGGCGGTGATTGGGCGGCCGTGCTCGACGGCGAGGCTCCCCGTCACCAGTTGGCGAGCGAATGGGGCCAGCATTTCGTCAACTTCCAAGGCGCCCGCACCCGGTATTTCGACGACTACTTTCGGCGGGCCGCCGGCGCCGGCGTCCGGCAGGTGGTCATCCTGGCGGCGGGTTTGGGCTCGCGGGCCTACCGGCTGCCGTGGCCCGACGGGACGACGATCTTCGAGTTGGACCGTCCGCAGGTCCTCGACTTCAAGCGTGAGGTGCTCGCAGGGCAGGGCGCCCAACCCAACGCCGAGCGCCGGGAGGTTGCCGTCGACCTGCGTGAGGACTGGCCACAAGCGTTGCGGGACGGCGGATTCGACCCCGCGAGACCGTCGGCCTGGATCGCCGAGGGTCTGCTGATTTATCTCCCGGCCGCCGCGCAGCAAAAGTTGTTCACCGGAATCGACTCGCTGGCCGCGCCCGGCAGCCATGTCGCCATTGAGGACGGCCAGCCGATGGCACCCAACGAGTTCACAGCCGCCGTCGAGGAAGAGCGCGCAGCGAATGCCCAGGGCGACCAGCGGCTGTTCTTCCAGCTGGTCTACAACGAACAGCACGCTCCGGCCGAGCAGTGGTTCGGCGAGCACGGCTGGACCACGTCCGCGACGCCGTTGGCCGATTATCTGCGTTCGGTTGGCAGGCCGGTGCCCGGGCCGGGCACCGAGGCCGGGCCGATGATCGCCCGCAACACGCTGGTCAGCGCCGTCAAGGCGTGATCCGGCGCGCGTAATCGGACCCGGCGCGCTGAGTGGTGCGTGATAGACCTGCAGTTCCGTAGATACGGATTGAATAGCCAGCCAACGTAGCTTTCGCGGAAACGTGCGATATTCAACTCCGCATTTGCAGATAGGATCTGATGCGTGCCAATCACCCGCGCTTCCCGAGGTGTGGAAGTGCTCATTCCCAGCGACGGCACCGCCGAAGCGATCGATTGGTGCCGCCACTCATGGAACCGATCCGCCCCCTCCGGCCGACTACTTGTCCGAAATCGGTCTACCTAATGACACCCATTTTCATTAGTAGCCGACCGGTGCGGTACTGTCCCGACGGAGCCGCATCGAAAATGATTTTCATTATGATCCGGAAAAGAGCCAGTAGGGAGGCTGCGATGCCCGCTCATCCGCGGCGGTTGGGTCCTGGCGTGGACGTGACCGAGGCCGGATATTGGCGCATCCCGTGTCTCGACACTTAGCTTATGCAATGCTAACTTCAGCCAAGTTAGGTAGCACTAACAAGAAGAGGAGACTGGGCGCGTGGACAGCGCTGATGCCGACATGCTCGTGACACGGCGCGTCACCCCGCGGGTGGACGACGACGTCGTCAGCCGATTCGCCACCTGCTGCCGGGCGCTCGGTCTGACGGTCTACGAGCGACGACGCCCGGCAGACCTGGCCGCCGCTCAATCCGGATTCGCCGCGCTCACCCGTATCGCGCACGATCAGTGCGATGCCTGGACCGGGCTGGCTGCCGCCGGTGACGTATCCGCCGTTGTGCTGGAAGCGGTTTGGCGCAACGCGGCCACCGCCGGCGTGCTGCAGCGCCACGTGGAGCTGGCACCCGGCGCCCTGGGTTTCCACTACGACACCGGACTGTATCTACGATTCCGGGCTACCGAGCCCGACGATTTCCACCTCGCGTATGCCGCGGCACTGGCCGCCGAGCGGCGCTACGCCGACGCATATCAACTGGTCTCCGACATCATTGGGCGCCGGCCGGGCTGGCGGGATGCCCGCTGGGTTGCGGCCGCGATCCAGTACCGCAGCCAGCGCTGGTCGGATGTCGTCAAGCTGCTGACCCCGATCGTCAACGATTCCGGCCTCGACGTCCTCTACGCGCACGCCGCGAAGATCACCCTGGGCATCGCGCTGGCCCGGCTGGGCATGTTCGCGCCGGCGTTGTCGTACCTCGAGGAGCCGGAGGGGCCGATCGCGGTCGCCGCGGTCGACGGCGCACTGGCCAAAGCGCTGGTGCTGCGCGCGCACGTCGACGAGGACAGCGCCGGTGAGGTCCTGCAGGATCTCTACGCGGCCAATCCCGAGAACGAGCAAGTCGAGCATGCGCTGACGGACTCCAGCTTCGGGATCGTCACCACCACCTCGGCCCGCATCGAAGCCCGCACCGATCCCTGGGATCCGGAGTCCGAACCCAGCGCTGAGGACTTCGTCGATCCCGAGGCGCGTGAGCGTAAGGCGATGCTGCTCACCGAGGCCGAACGTCAGCTGGCCGAGTTCATCGGTCTGGACCAGGTCAAAAACCAGGTGGCGCGGCTGAAGAGCTCGGTGGCCATGGAATTGGTGCGCAAGCAGCGCGGGCTGACGGTCGCGCAACGCACCCACCACTTGGTCTTCACCGGGCCGCCGGGGACGGGCAAGACCACCATTGCCCGGGTGGTCGCCAAAATCTATTGCGGTCTGGGCCTTTTGAAGAAGGAAAACATCAAAGAGGTGCACCGCGCCGACCTCATCGGCCAGCACATCGGCGAGACCGAGGCCAAAACCAATGCGATCATCGACAGCGCCCTGGACGGGGTGCTGTTCCTCGACGAGGCGTACGCGTTGGTGGCCACCGGCGCCAAGAACGACTTCGGTCTGGTAGCCATCGACACGTTGCTGGCCCGGATGGAAAACGACCGCGACAGGTTGGTGGTCATCGTCGCCGGCTACCGCGCCGACCTCGACAAGTTCCTCGACACCAACGAAGGCCTGCGCTCGCGTTTCACCCGCAGCATCGACTTCCCGTCCTACACACCGGCGGAATTGGTCGAGATTGCCCACAAGATGGCCGAGCAACGCGACAGCGCCTTCGAACAAGCGGCCCTCGATGATATGGAGGGGTTGTTCGGGCACTTGGCCGCAACATCGAAGCCCGACTTCAATGGCGTTTCGCGGCGCTGCCTGGATATCGCGGGCAACGGCCGGTTCGTCCGCAACCTCGTGGAAAAGTCCGAGGAGGAACGCGAATTCCGGTTGGATCACTCCGAGCAGGCCGGCACCGGTGAGTTCACCGACGACGAGTTGATCACGATCACCGCCGGTGATGTCGTCAACACTGTGGAGCCGCTGCTGAGTGGTCTCGGGCTGGAGGTCCCGGCATGACCGGTAATGAGCCGGACGACGAACGGCGCTCGTTCGCCTCCCGCACCCCGGTCAACGATAATCCCGACAAGGTCGTCTATCGCCGCGGTTTCGTCACCCGTCACCAGGTCAGCGGCTGGCGGTTCGTAATGCGCCGGATCGCCTCGGGGGTGGCGCTGCATGACACCCGGATGCTCGTCGAGCCGTTGCGCACCCAGACCCGCGCACTGTTGATGGGCGCGCTGATCGTGATTACCGCACTGGTGGGCTGTTTCGTGTTCTCGCTGATCCGGCCCAACGCGTCGGTGGCCAATAACGCCGTGCTGGCCGACCGGTCCACCGCCGCGCTGTACGTGCGGGTGGGCGAGCAGCTGCACCCGGTGCTCAACTTGACCTCGGCCCGGCTGATCGTCGGCCGACCGGTTAACCCGACCACAGTCAGAAGCAGTGAGCTGGACCAGTTTCCGCGCGGCAACCTGATCGGCATCCCGGGCGCGCCGCAGCGGATGATGCAGAGCACCGCCAAGGACGCCGACTGGACGGTATGCGACGCCGCAGCCGGCCTTGCGGTCGGCGTCACGGTAATCGCGGGCCGGCCCGACAGCAGCGGCGTGCGAGCCGCGCCGCTGGGCCACCAGGACGCGGTGCTGGTCGACGACGGCAAGAGCAGGTGGCTGCTGTGGGACGGCAAGCGCAGCCGGATCGACCTGGCCGACCGGGCCGTGACCAGCGCGCTGGGCTTCGGTAGCGAGGTGCCCGCAACGCGGCCGATCGCCGCAGGCCTGTTCAACGCGATTCCCGAAGCGCCGGCGTTGACTGTTCCGACCATTCCCGGCGCGGGCGACCCGCCGAAATTCAGCCTGCCGCTGTCCGCGCCGGTTGGAACTGTGGTCGTGGCGCACGCGTTAGCCGAAAACACCGCTGACACCATGCTGTACTACGCGGTGCTGCCCGATGGCCTGCAACCGATCTCGCCGGTGCTCGCCGCGATACTGCGCAATGCCGATTCCCACGGTTTCGAGCAGCCGCCGCGGCTGGCCGCCGATCAGATCGCCCGGCTGCCGGTGTCACGGTCCCTGGACACCGGCCGCTATCCCGAGCGGCGGATCAGCCTCATCGACGCCGGCCGCAATCCGGTCACCTGCGCGCTCTGGAGCAAACCGAACGGGGCAGCCATCAGCTCACTGACTCTGCTGTCCGGCTCGGCACTTCCGGTGTCCGATGGCGTACACACCGAAGATCTGGTCGGGGCGGGTGTCGGCGGCGTGGCGACCCGCGTCGCACTGCCGCCCGGCACCGGCTATTTCACTCAGACCGTCGGCCAAACTGCGACATCGCCGACCGCCGGTTCGCTGTTCTGGATCGCCGACACCGGCGTGCGCTACGGCATAGATAACGAAGCGGACACCACCGGGCACGGCAAAAGCGTTGAGGCCCTTGGCCTGAACCCACCTCCCACTCCAGTTCCGTGGTCGATGCTGTCGCTGTTCGCGCCCGGTCCGACGCTGTCGCGCGCCGATGCGCTGCTTGCCCACGATGGCCTGGCGCCCGACACCCGGCCCGGTCGCGCACCCTCAGCCCTAGGGGTAGCACCCGCTAGCGGGGGAGAGACCCGATGAGCCGACTGATCTTCGAAACGCGTCGCCGGCTGCCGTCGCCGGGGACGCGCAAGGGCACCATCACCATCGAAGCGCCCCCCGAGCTGCCCCGGGTGATTCCGCCGTCGTTTATGCAGCGTGCACTGCCCATCGTGATCGTCTTGCTGATCGTCGGCATGATCATCGCGATCGTTGCCGCCGGCGTGCGGCTGTTCTCACCGATGATGCTGTTTTTCCCGTTCGTCATCCTGTTGGCTGCCACCGGGCTTTACCGCGGCGGCGGCGACAAGAAAGCCCGCACCGTGGAGGTCGATGCCGAACGGGCGGACTACCTGCGTTACCTGTCGGTGGTGCGGGACAACATCCGGGCGCAGGCGGCCAGCCAACGCGCCACCGCGCAATGGTCGCATCCGGCGCCGGCCGACCTTGCCGCGATACCGGGCTCGCGGCGACAGTGGGAGCGTGACCCGCACGACGCCGACTTCCTGGTGGTGCGAGCCGGGCTGCATTCGGCCGCATTGGACGCCGCGTTGCGTGTCAGCGACACCGCTGACGAAATCGATCTGGAGCCGGTGTCACACAGCGCATTACGCAGCTTACTGGAGACCCAGCGCACCGTGCGCGAGGTGCCGACCGGTATCGATTTGACCAAGGTGTCGCGCATCACCGTGCTCGGCGAACCCGACGAGGTACGCGCTGCGCTGCGCGCCTGGATCGCTCAGGCAACCACCTGGCACGACCCGACGGTGCTCGGCGTCGCGACGGCCGCACCCGGGCTGGAGGCACCGCAGTGGTCATGGCTGAAGTGGTTGCCGCATGCCGATATTCCCGGCCGGCTCGACGGGGTCGGCCCGGCCCGCTACCTGACCACCAACCCCGACGAACTGGCCTCGTTACTCGGCCCGGCGCTGGCCGATCGCCCGGCATTCACCGGCGGGCCGGCCGACGCGCTGCGGCACTTGCTGGTTCTCGTTGACGACCCGGACTACGACCTGGCCGCCTCGCCGCTGGCCGTGGGCCGCGCGGGAGTCACCGTCGTGCAGCGTTCGACCACGCCGCCGCACCGCGAACAGTATTCGGATCCGGAACGACCGATCCTGCGCATCGCTGACGGCGCCATCGACCGCTGGCAGACCGGCGGATGGCAGCGGTACATCGACACCGCCGACCAGTTCGGGGCCGACGACGCCGCCCACCTCGCGAGGCGGCTGTCCCGCTGGGACTCCGACCCGACGCACAGCGGGTTGCAGTCGGCAGCCATTCGCGGTGCCACTTTCACTACCTTGCTGGGTATCCGGGATGCGTCTCAACTCGACGTGCCGACACTGTGGGCGACGCGACGCCGCGACGACGAATTGCGAGTCCCGATCGGGGTCACCGCAACCGGCGAGCCGCTGGTCTTCGACCTCAAGGACGAAGCCGAGGGCGGGATGGGCCCGCACGGCCTGATGATCGGTATGACGGGCTCCGGCAAGTCGCAGACCCTGATGTCGATGCTGTTGTCGCTGTTGACAACCCACTCCGCTGACCGGCTGATCGTAATCTACGCCGACTTCAAGGGTGAGGCCGGCGCCGACAGCTTCCGGCACTTCCCGCAGGTCGTCGCGGTGATCTCGAACATGGCCGAGAAGAAGTCGCTGGCGGACCGGTTCGCCGATACGTTACGCGGCGAGGTGGCCCGTCGCGAGGTGCTGCTGCGTGAGGCCGGCCGCCGGGTCCAGGGCAGCGCGTTCAACTCGGTGACCGAATACGAGAACGCGATCGCAGCCGGACATGACCTGGCGCCGATCCCGACGCTGTTCGTGGTTGCCGACGAGTTCACTCTGATGCTGGCCGATCACCCGGAATACGCGGAGCTGTTCGACTACGTTGCCCGTAAAGGCCGCTCGTTCCGCATCCACATCTTGTTCGCGTCCCAGACGCTGGACGTTGGAAAGATCAAGGACATCGACAAGAACACCTCCTACCGAATCGGTCTGAAGGTGGCCAGTCCCGCGGTTTCCCGCCAGATCATCGGTGTAGAAGACGCCTATCACATCGAGTCCGGTAAAGAACACAAGGGCGTGGGCTTTCTGGTGCCGGCCCCGGGTGCGGCGCCGATCAAGTTCCGTAGCACCTATGTCGACGGCATCTACGATCCGCCACGCTCAGCCAAAACACTTGTGGTGCAGTCGGTCCCCGAGCCGAAGCTGTTCAGTGCCGGGTGGGTGGAGCCTGATCAGAACACCATCGTCGCCGACAGTGACGAAGACGAACCGGCCGGTCCGCCACGCAAACTGGTCGCCACGGTTGGTGACCAGTTGGCCTCCTACGGTCCGCACGCCCCGGAACTGTGGCTGCCGCCGCTTGACGAGCCGATCCCGCTGGCTGCGGTGCTGGCACGCGCCGCGATCCCCCAACAGCAGCGGCGCTGGCCGCTTGGTGAAATCGACAAGCCTTTCGAGATGCGGCGCGATCAGCTGGTGTTCGATGCTCGGTCGGCAGCCGGCAACATGGTAATCCACGGCGGTACCAAGTCCGGTAAATCGTCGGCGCTGCAAGCGTTTATCCTGTCAGCAGCCAGCCTGCACTCACCCCGTGAGGTTAGTTTCTACTGCCTGGACTACGGTGGCGGACAGCTGCGGGCAACCGAAGATCTGGCCCATGTCGGCAGCGTGGCCACGCCGCTGGAACCGGAACGCATCCGTCGCACCTTCGGCGAGCTCGAGCAGCTGTTGCGGTCGCGTCAGCAGCGTGAGGTGTTCCGGGACCGGCAACTGTCCGATGACGGGTTCGGTGAGGTGTTTTTGGTCATCGATAATCTGTATGCCTTCAGCCGGGACAACACCGATCAGTTCAACACCCGAAACCCGTTGTTGGCCAAGGTCACCGAACTTGTCAACATCGGACTGGCCTACGGCATCCACGTGATCATCACCACCCCGAGCTGGCTGGAGGTGCCACTGGCGATGCGGGACGGCCTCGGGCTGCGATTGGAGCTCAAGCTGCACGACGCCCGCGACAGCAATGTGCGGCTGATCGGCGCGCTGCGGCGCCCGGCCGAGGCCGTGCCGGCGGACCAGCCCGGTCGTGGACTCACCATGGCCGCCGAGCACTTTCTGTTCGCGAAGCCCGACCTGAACCAGGTGGCGGCGATCAACGCCCGGCATGCCGGCGTGACCGCGCCGCCGGTGCGGTTGCTGCCCGCCAACCTTGCAGCGGCAGCGGTCGGCACCCTGTACCGGGGCCCCGACCGGGTCGTCATCGGGCAGCGCGAAGAGGACTTGGCGGCAGTCGAACTCAACTTGGCCGCCAACCCGTTGCTGATGGTGCTCGGTGACGGCAAGTCCGGTAAGACGACGTTGCTGCGCCACATCATCCGCACTATCCGGGACAACTCCAGCCCCGAGCGCGTGGCGTTCACCGTGCTGGACCGGCGGCTACACCTCGTCGACGAGCCGCTGTTCGCCGACAACGAATACACCGCGAACGTCGACCGCGTGATCCCGGCGATGCTCGGCCTGTCCGCACTGATCGAGAAGCGGCAACCGCCGGCCGGCCTGTCGGTGTCCGAACTTTCCGGATGGTCATACACCGGCCACACCCACTACCTGATCATCGACGACGTCGATCAGATCCCGGATACTCCGGCGATGACCGGTCCCTTCGTCGGACAGCGACCATGGTCCCCGCTGATCGGGTTGTTGGGGCAGGCCGGTGATCTGGGCCTGCGGGTGATCGTCACGGCACGTGCCAGCGGGTCGGCGCACGGGCTGATGACCAACCCGCTGCTGCGCCGGTTCAACGACCTGCAGGCGACCATGTTGATGCTGTCGGGCAATCCGGTCGACGGCGGCAAGATCCGCGGCCAGCGATTCGATCGGCTGCCGCCCGGGCGGGCGGTCTTGTTGGACGACAGCGATGGTCCGACGTACGTGCAATTGGTCAACCCCCTCGTCGACGAAGGTGTGACCGTCGATGGTCGATGAGGTTCAGCGAAAGGAGTATCTGTCATGACGCTGCGAGTTGTTCCCGAAGGCCTGGCCGCGACCAGCGCTGCGGTGGAAGGGATCACGGCCCGCCTGGCGGCCGCGCATGCGGGCGCAGCCCCATTGATCACGGCGGTCGTGCCGCCGGCGATTGATCCGGTGTCGCTGCAGACCGCGGTCGGGTTCAGCGCCCAGGGCAACGAGCACGCCGCAATGGCCGCCGAAGGTGTCGAAGAACTGGGCCGGTCCGGAATCGGAGTTGGCGAATCCGGCATCAGTTACGCCACCGGTGATGCTGCCGCGGCGTCGTCGTACCTGGTTGCCGGCGGCTGAGAAATGACCGCGCCGATCTGGATGGCCGCACCGCCGGAGCTGCATTCGGCGTTGCTGAGCAGTGGCCCGGGACCGGGACCGCTGCAGGCAGCCGCAGCGGCGTGGACGTCATTGAGCACCGAATATGCCTCGGCAGCAGGAGAACTCACCACCTTGCTCGGCGCAGTGCAGGCCGAAACCTGGGAGGGCCCGAGCGCGGAGCGCTACGTGGCCGCCCACGTGCCGTACCTGGCGTGGCTGACCCAGGCCAGCGCGAACAGCGCCGGAGTCGCGGCCCAGCACGAGACCGCGGCGGCGGCCTACACCACCGCGTTGGCCGCAATGCCGACGTTGGCCGAGTTGGCCGCCAACCACACCATTCACGCGGTGCTGATGGCAACGAATTTCTTTGGGATCAACACGATTCCGATTGCCGTCAACGAGGCCGACTATGCGCGGATGTGGACCCAGGCGGCCACCACGATGGCCACCTACCAGGTGATTTCCGGAACGGCGTTGGCGTCCGCACCGCGCACCGTGCCGGCGCCGCTGCTCACCAAACCCGGCGTGGGCGAGGCCGGTAATACCTCGGCCACCGCCGCGCAGACCATGGCGCACGCCCAGGCGGCCCAATCCGGCTCGTCGCAAAACCAGTCCGACCTGCTGTCGGAACTGCTGAGATTCTTCGGCGACATACTCGGCTTTTTACTGTTGAATCCGGTGGGGCTCCTGTTCTTCGTCAGCTATGAGGTGTTCTCGCCCATCGCCACGTACGGTCCCATGCTTTTGGCGTTGTCGCTCGCGTTACCGCTCGGCATCGCCGCGGCGCCGCCCTTGGCCACACCGGTCGAGCCGGTCGCCGTACCCGACGCCATCGGGGCCCCGGTAGCCGTGGCGGCCACCGCCCCCGAACAGTCCAGCGGATGGCCGGCCGCCGGACTGGCCCCGAATGTCGCCGCGCCGGCGGCGCCCACCGCGCCCGCAACCGGGGGAGCTGCCGCGACCGGTGCCGCGCCCGCGGCACCCGCGACGGCAGGTTTCGCCTACGCGGTGGGGGCTATCGGTTCAGACGAAGGGCCGGGGCCTACATTGATTGATCGTCGTGGGGCCAAGGCACCGGCTTCGCATATTCCCGCCGCGGCTGCGGTGGGGGTGTCGAGTCGGGAGAAGGCGCGGACACGGCGGCGTCGGCGGGCGGCCCTACACGATTACGGTGACGAGTTCGCTGATATGAACGTCGAGGTCGACCCGGACTGGGGCGCACCGGCGGGTGATGAGCCAGGCGCGTCCACGGTGACCTCGGAGCGAGGTGCGGGGCCATTGGGGTTCGCGGGCACAGTACGCAGCGAAGCCGTCGAGGCCGCCGGGCTGACCACGCTGGGCGGCGATGAGTTCGGTGGGGGACCGGCGGAACCGATGGTGCCGGGCACGTGGAGTGATGACGACGGAGGGGAGGCGGGTGCCGGGGAGTAAACGGCGGGATCAGAGGAATCGAGCAATCGGTCGCGAGATGAGAAAGGGATGGCAATGAGTATGTTGGACGCGCATATTGCGCAGTTGGTGGCGTCGCAGTCGGCGTTTGGGGCTAAGGCGGGGTTGTTGCGGTCGACGATCAGTCAGGCTGAGCAGGAGGCGGTTTCGGCGCAGGCCTTTCATGTGGGGGAGTCTGCGGCGGCGTTTCAGGCTGCCCATGCCCGGTTCGTGGAGGTGGCCGCGAAGATCAACACGTTGCTCGATATCGCTCAGCTGAATTTGGGCGATGCGGCGGGCACGTATGTGGCTGCCGATGCGGCCGCCGCGTCCGGTTACACCGGGTTCTAAACGAAGGGATTGATGATGTCGCAGATTATGTACAACTACCCGGCGATGCTGGCGCATGCCGGGGATATGTCGGGGTATGCCGCGACCATGCAGGGGTTGGGCGCCGATATCGCCAGTGAGCAGGCGGCGCTGTCGGGGGCTTGGCAGGGTGATACCGGGATGACCTATCAGGCCTGGCAGACGCAGTGGAATCAGGCAATGAGCGATCTGGTGCGTGCCTATCACGCGATGGCGCGCACCCATGAGGCCAACACGGTGTCGATGCTGGCCCGCGACCAAGCCGAAGCCGCCAAATGGGGCGGCTAACCACCGCGACCACGTAGATGGGCGCCGAGCCTAATGCCATTGAGCTGACCGTCGAGCAGGCGTGGTTTATCGCCGAAACCATTGGCGCGGGGACATTCCCGTGGGTATTGGCGATCACCACGCCCTACACCGACGCTCGGCAACGCGGCGCATTCGTCGATCAGCAGACCGCCGAGCTGACCAGGATGGGCCTGATGTCTGCCGACGGCACGATCAACTCGGCGGTCGCCGACTGGGTGCGGGTGGTGTGTTTCCCGGACCGATGGCTGGACTTGCGCTACGTGGGACCCGTGCAGGCCGCCGGCACCGCCGAACTACTCCGCGGCATCGTGGCGCGGCGCGGCGACCAAACCGTCGTCGCGCTGCGTAACGCGCAGTTGGTGACGTTGACATCGATGGATATCGACGACCCGCGAGCGCTGGTTCCGGTGCTCGGCGTCGGGCTGGCAGGTCGACCACCGGCGCGATTCGACGAGTTCAGCATGCCCGCCCGGGTCGGCACCAGGGCCGACGAACGGCTGCGCGCCGGTACGCCGGTCAGCGAAATCCTTGACTACCTTGGGATTCCACAATCGGCTCGGCTGGTGGTTGAGTCGGTGTTCACCGGTCCGCGCAGCTACGTGGAGGTCGTCGCGGGCTGCCGCAACGATGGGCAACACGCCACCACCGAAGTCGGGATGAGCATCGTGGACACCATCGCAGGCCGGGTGCTGGTCAGCCCGTCCCGCGCCTTCGACGGTGAATGGGTATCCACGTTCACCCCGGGCACTCCGTTCGCGATCGCCGTCGCAATCGACCAGCTGACCGCGGCCCTGCCCGACGGCCAATGGTTCCCGGGAACACGGTTGTTCCGAGATTTCAGTGCCGATTTCAGTGCCCAGACCAACTAGCACTGGCCCCGAAGAGAAAGTGAACCCATGTCCATACGTCTGAGGACCCGGTGATGTCCAGCGCCGTCATGCCGATCGTCCGGGTTGCCATCCTCGCGGACAGCCGGCTGACCGAGATGGCTCTGCCCGCCGGACTGCCGCTGCGCGAAATACTGCCCGCGGTTCAACGATTGGTGGTTCCAGTCGCCCGCGACGACGGGGCGGACACCGCGGCCGAAAACGACGGCACGGCCGACACCACCGCGACCCCGGTGCGGCTGTCCCTTGCGCCGATCGGCGGAGCGCCGTTCAGCCTGGACGCCTGCCTGGACACCGTCGGCGTTGTCGACGGCGACTTGCTCGCCTTGCAGCCCGTACCCGCTGGTCCGGCTGCGCCCGGCATCGTCGAGGACATCGCCGACGCCGCGGTGATCTTCTCGGCGTCCAGGTTGAAACAGTGGGGGGTCGCGCACATCCAGCGCGGGGCGGTGGCAGCGGTCATCGGATTAGTTTTCGCGGCAACCGGTTTGGCGGTCACTTACCGGGTGGTGACCGGGGCGCCGACCGGACTGATTGCGGTCGGCGTGATCGCGGCACTCACCGCGCTGGCCGGTTTGGCGGCCCGCTCCGCGCCGGTTGGCCTGGCGTTCTCGATCGCCGCGCTGGTGCCGATCGCCGCCGCGTTGACCTTGGCTGTACCGGGCGGCAACAGGGCAGCGCAGCTGATGCTGGGTGCTGCCGGCGTCACGGCGTGGTCGTTGCTCGGTATCATCCTTGCCCGCGGCGAGCGTGATCGCGCCGTCGGATTCTTCACCGGGGCAACCGTGGTCGGAGCTGGTGTGCTGGCGGCGGCCGCCGCCAAGTCGCTCTGGCAGTTGCCGATGCTCACTCTGGGCTGCGTGCTGATCGTGGCTGCATTGGTGTTCACCGTTGCGGCCCCCCAGTTATCGGCGTTGTGGGCGCGGTTCCCGCTGCCGGTCATCCCCGCGCCGGGGGACCCGACCCCGTCGGGGCCGTCGTTGCGGATGCTGGAGGACCTGCCGCGCCGGGTGCGGATCAGCGACGCACACCAAGCCGGGTTCATCGCGGCCGCGGTGTTGCTCAGCGTGCTCGGTTCGGTGGCGATCGCGTTACGGCCGGAAACGCTTTCGGCCTGGGGCTGGTACGTGGTGGGGGCTATCGCTGGGGCTTCTGTACTGCGGGCCCGGGTGTGGGACTCGACCGCCTGCAAGGCTTGGCTGTTGGCTCAGCCCTACCTGGTGGTCGGTGTGTTGTTGGTGCTCTACACCGCGACGGAACGCTATGTCGCGGCGTTGAGCGCGATGCCGGTACTCGCCGTGCTGGCGCTGGCCTGGGTGGTGGCGGCGTTGAATCCGCCGATCGTAGACCCCGACAGCTATTCGCTGCCGCTGCGCCGGTTACTGGGTTTCGCCGCGTCGGGCCTCGATGCCTCGCTGATTCCGGTGATGGCGTACCTGGTCGGGCTGTTCGCCTGGGTGCTCAATCGATGATTCGAGCCGGATTGGCTTGTCTGGCCGCGATCTTGGTGGCCGCCGTCTGGGCCGCCTCGCCGACCGCGGCGATCAGCCCGCCGACGGTCGATCCCGCAGCCGTGCCGCCGAGCGGTGCGCCGGGACCGGTGCAGCCGATGATGCCGAGCGGCGAGTGCAGCACCTCGGGAATCATCGCCGGCACCGATCCCCGCGTACCCACACTCAACCAACTTGTGATGGATCTGCCTGCGGCATGGCGGCTTTCCCGCGGTGACGGCCAGTTGGTGGCGGTCCTCGACACCGGGGTGCGGCCGGGACCGCGGCTGCCCGGTGTGGAACCGGGCGGCGACTATGTGGAATCGACCGACGGACTGACCGACTGCGACGGGCACGGAACCTTGGTCGCCGGCATCATCGCCGGTCAGCCCGGCGACGACGGGTTCGCCGGGGTTGCACCGGCGGCGCGGCTGCTGTCATTGCGGGTGACTTCCGGGAAGTTCTCCCCCCGAATGTCCGGCGGCGACCCGACACTCGCCCGCGCGTCCGTCGACGTGGAAGCACTGGCCCGCGCGATCGTGCACGCGGCCGATCTGGGCGCCCGGGTGATCAACATCTCGGCAGTCACCTGCCTGCCCGCCGACCGGAGCGTCGACCAGTCCGCCTTGGGTGCGGCGCTCCGCTACGCCGCCGTCGACAAAGACGCGCTCATCGTGGCCGCTGCGGGCAACAGCGGGGCCACCGGTTCGGTGGCCGGCGGGACGGCCTGCGAGTCCAACCCGCTCACGGATTTGAGCCATCCCAACGATCCCCGCAACTGGGCCGGTGTCACGTCGGTGTCGATTCCGTCGTGGTGGCAGCCCTACGTGCTGTCGGTGGCTGCGCTGGCGCCGGACAGCAAACCGTCGAAATTCAGCATGGCCGGCCCCTGGGTGGGCATTGCCGCTCCGGGTGAGAACATTGTGTCGGTGAGCAATCGTGACGACGGTGGCCTTGCCGACGGGCTGCCCAACGAACGTCAGCAACTGATTCCGTTGAGCGGCACCAGCTATGCGGCCGGGTATGTGTCGGGCGCTGCGGCGTTGGTGCGCAGCAAGTATCCCGAGTTGACTGCCGAGCAGGTAGTGCATCGCATCACCGCGACCGCGCACAACGGCGCCCGGGCGCCGTCCAACGTCGTCGGCGCCGGCACGCTGGATACCGTCGCCGCGCTGACATGGGATCTACCCGCCACTGGCAAAACTGATGCGGCACTGACGAAGCGGATCGCGGCACCGCCGGAACCGGCCCGGAAAGACCGTACGCCGCAGATCGTTGCGTTCGGTGGGACCGCGGCCCTCATCCTGGTCGTTGTGGTCGCCGCCGCGATCCGCGCGCGCCGACGAAAGGAGCTCACCTCATGAGGTCGCACCAAGCGATATCACCGCGTACCGGACGGCTCATAGTGGTGCTGCTCGCGGTCGTGGTGGCTGCCGTGGCCTATCCGTGGCAGTCGGTGCGGGAGCGCTGGGTGCTCGGCATCGCCGTGGCCGTGGTGATCGTGCTGTTGGCCTGGTGGCGGGGACTGTTCGTGACGACGATCCTGCGCCGCCGGGTGGCGATAATGCGCCGCAACCGCCGACGGCGGCCGGCCCGCGAATCCGGTATCGATGTGCGCACGACGGCGCTGCTGCACATCGCCCCGCCGGAGACCGAGTCCGACCTGCTGCCGCTGCCGCTGATCGCGCAGTACCTGGACCGCTACGGCATCCACGCCTACGCTCTCCGCGTCACCAGCCGAGCCGTCGAATCCGAGGTCGAGCGGCAGACCTGGATCGGGTTGACCGTGTCGGCTCTCGACAATCTCCCGGCGCTGCGAGCCCGCGCTCCGCGAATCCCGTTGCACGAGACCGCGGAGGTAGCGGTGCGCCGCCTCGCCGACCACCTCCGCGAGACTGGACGGGCGGCAAGCGTCGTCGGGCCCGACGACCTCCCTCAGCTCCGGCCTGCCCGGGAAACCTGGCGGGCAATACGCGACGAAGCCGACGATTACCTTGCGGCATACCGGGTTAAAGTCGATACCGCATTGTCCGAGACACTGGCGGCCATCGAGTCGTACCCGGCACGCGCAACGTGGACCGTACTCGAGATCGCCGACGACGGCACCGGCCAGACCGTGGCCGTTGGGTGCGCATTCCGCACCGCCGCCAAGCCGCGATCGGGCGGCCCACTGGCGGGGCTGGCGCCGCACTCCGGAAACCACCGGCCGGCGCTGATGACCTTGCATCCGCTGTCCACTCAGCGCCTCGACGGGCACAGCGCTGCGCCTGCCGACCTGTTGGTGCGGTTGCGCTGGCCCGGCGCGGCCGCGCGTCAGTCGAGGGCCCGGCACGCCGCGGTTTAGCCGAAGTCCCCACAACAGCTTCCGAGCGTAACGCCACGGTGGAAAATTGCGAGATTTTCCGCCACGCCGTTACAGTCGGCTTGGAAGAGGTTCGTAACTGCGAGCTAGCTGAACATCAGTCCCTGTAGGAAACGAGTCATCCGACGCAGGTATTCGAGCTGGCTGATATGCATGAGGTGACTCCCGGGGAACCAGTGCAGCGCGCAGCGATCCCAATGCTGCCATAGCATTTCGGCCTGATTCGGCGGCGCGAACCGATCGCCCAGGCCGGTGATGATCAGCCTGCGGTCCAGCGGCAGCAGTGGCCGGTGATTGAGCGGGCAGTGATAGGACAGCGCGACGGCCAGCTCGTCGCGGCTGATATCGCTCAACCGTAGTCCCAGTGCGACGAGCTTGCTGGCGGGGAACCACTCGTCGAACAGCGTAATCGGGGTGACGACCGGACAGTTGGGTATGACGGCCTCGAGCCGGTCGTCGACTGAGGCGATCAACGCGGACGTATAGCCGCCGAGAGATATACCGGTCAACGCGATCCGCTCAACACCGGTGTGGCGCAGGTAGTCGAGCAGCGAGCGGAAGTCGTGCACGGCCTGGGCCGTGGCCTCGGCGAATCCGGTCAGCCCGTGGGCGAAGTAGCCGTAACCGCTGAACGGCGAGTACTTTTCGGCTCGGCGTCCATGGAACGGCAAGGTGTACAGCAGAACGTCGTACCCGGACCGGTAGTAGTAGGGCAGCGTGAAGAACAACCCGTTGAGCAGATAGGACGATCCAAGGAAGCCGTGGATTACGCACAGCGTCGGTCGTGGGCCGTCGTCATGTCGCCAATGCTGCGCCCGTACGACGTTGTTGTGCCGCAATGCCCGCCACTGCCTGCGCATCGCGGGGTTGACCGCTTCGAAACTGCTGGCGAATGCGATGTTTTCGACGTTGCCGTGCGCAACCCACTCCGCGATGGGACTGGCCGGTCGTGACGACACCCGCGGCAAACTCGTCGGCGCCGGAAATGACTTCGCCGGCGCATGTTCTGCAGCCAGCTCGGCATAGAAGCGCAGGTTGTCACGCTCACGGTGGGATACATTGCGGCGCAGGACAGTAGCCAGTACCGGCGGCGTCATAGCCGCCGCCAACATGGTGGCGACCGCCGTCCGCAGCCCGACATCGCTGATCGCCGAGGCGTCGACGATCGCGCGCTGCCGCCATGGCAGGGCCGATCGGTCGGGTAGTCCGGCTGCACCGGCGTCGGCGCCCTGCACAGCGGGCAGCGAAGTCGGCGGATCAGCTCCGCTGGCGTCGGACGTCATCGTCGGCTCGCCTTTCTGATGCGGTCGGGTGGAAAAGTCTAGCCGCATTCTGATAAAACACGCCACGCAGCCAGTCGTCGTCGATGCCGGGCAATCGGATGAGTACTCGCATCGCGTCAGCGTATCCGTAGGGAATGTTGGGGAAGTCGCTGCCGAACAGAATCCGGTCTCCCAACTCTCGCAGCCGGGGTAGCTGTGCCGATGGGAACGGCATCAGTTCGTTGACAAATGGTGTGAAAGCCATTGTGGTGTCCAGCCGCACTTGCGCCGAACTCGCGCAGATGTCGAGAAACTCGCTGTATTCCGGCATCCCGAGATGCGCGATGATCAACCGCAGCCGCGGAAACCGGCGCAGCAGGCGGCGTATCGGCTCGGGCCCGGTGTAGTCACCGGGCACAGGCCCGGACCCGCAGTGAATGACCACCGGCACCGCGGCGTCTTCGAGGGTTCCCCAAACCGGGTCGAGCAGTGGGTCGTTCGGCTCGTACCGACCCACCTGGACGTGCGCCTTGAAGACTCGGGTTTCGTCGCGGATCGCCGCCTCGACGTACTCGCCGGCGTCGGGTTCGGGATAAAACGTCGCGGTGGCAAGGCAGTCCGGCGTGGACCTGGCGAACTCGAGCGCCCACTGGTTCAGCCAGGCCGCCATTCCCGGCTTATGCGGGTAGACCAGCGCGGTGAAACCGAGTACCCCGAACTGCCGGAGGATCTGCAGCCGCCGGGATTCTTCTGCGCGGTAAGTGATCGGCCAGTGGCGGCCGACCAGCGGACCGGCCGAATCGAAGTAATTCCACACCTTCTCCATCACCGGCTTCGGCATGAAATGGGTGTGCACGTCAATGACGCCGGGCAACCCGAGCGCGGACCAGATCTGCCGGACCGCGGCGACCTCGTCAAAGTCGCCCGCGGGCGCGTTGTCGTCGGTCATCGACCATCCTCGAACTTGTCCGGCATGCCTTCGGTAATACGGTTTGTCTATACCAGTCGGCTCGCAGCCTGTTGATGGGAGGACCAACATGTGGGATCCGGACATCTACCTGACATTCGCCGATCAGCGCGCGCGTCCGTTTTCCGACCTATTGTCGCGGATCGGCGCGGAGCAGCCACGCCGCGTGGTCGACCTCGGCTGCGGGCCCGGAAACCTGACCGCGCAGTTGGCACGCCGGTGGCCCGATGCGGTGATCGAGGCCCTGGACAGCTCACCGGAGATGGTCGCCGCCGCCCACGAGCGCGGCGTCGAGGCCGCCGTCGGCGACTTACGGACCTGGACGCCGCGCCGCGACACCGACGTGGTGCTCAGCAACTCCGCGGTGCACTGGGTGCCCGAGCACGCCGAGCTGATGGTGCGGTGGGCCGGTCAGCTGCCCGCCGGAGCGTGGATCGGTGTTCAGGTGCCCGGCGCATTCGACACTCCCTCGCACGCCGCGGTGCGCGCGGTGGCCCGTCGCGAACCCTACGCAAAGAAGCTGAGCGACATACCGTTTCGGGTGGGCACCGTGGTCGACACACCGGCGCATTATGCCGAGCAGCTGATCGACGCCGGCTGCACCGTCGACGCCTGGGAAACCACGTACCTGCACCAGCTGACCGGCGAGGAGCCGGTGCTGGACTGGATCAGCGGCACCGCGCTCCTGGCGGTGCGCGACCGGCTCGATGACGCGGGTTGGCAGCAGTTCCGCGAGGAGCTCATCCCGCTGCTGGCCGACGCCTACCCGGCCAGACCGGACGGGACCACGTTCTTCCCGTTCCGGCGGGTGTTCGTCGTCGCGCAGGTGGGCGAGTGACGCTACTGCGGTAGTCCGCGCTGCTGTGCCTCCGCGCGGTAGCGGTCCACCCACTCATCGGAGCGCTGGTCGGCCTGGCGTTCGGTCACCGGCGCGGGCGCCAATCGCCGATCCAGGCCGAGTGCTTCCAGCACGGTGCCGACGATCGCGGCCAGATTGCGCCACAGCACCGGGTACGCGACGTCGATCGGCGTAATGTGCTCTTGCGCGAACCAGTTGCGCCAGCCGTTCTCCTGCTCGCGAAGGATGGTGACGATGTGGGCGATCGCGTCGGCGTGATATACCGCCCGCGAATCGCGTTCGGGGTCCGGGCGGCCCCGCCACACCTGGGTTTGCAAGGCTCGCCAAAACGACACCGCCTGCGAGATCGCATCCGGCCGGTAGACGTGCACGTACACCGGTTCGCTGCCGATCACATCCCGGATCGCCGACCGCAAGTCATCACCGGAGCGGTCCGGTAGCCCCGCCGCCCACTGCCGCAGCAGCGGTGTCTGGTTCCACATCAGCTTGCCGCCCCAAACACCGTTGGGGGTTCGACCGGAACTGCGGATGTGCTCCCGGCGGGCCACCGGCGTCGCGGAGTCCGGTGTCCCCACCCGCAGCGGGTCGAGGAGCCGCAGGATCGACTCGTCGTCGACTCCGGAAAACCATTCCCGCGGTTGCGGCGCCATGCCGGTGGTCGGCAGATACTGAAAGAACTCCTGAGGCTCGCCGGCACATCCGGTGGCGCGTAACGATTCCACCAGCAGCGTGCTGCCGCTGCGCTGCGAAGCTAACACCAGGTACGCCGTAGCGGACACCACGTGAGCGTAATGGCAATCAGTGGTTGATCGGTTTATTTCTTCGCGTCGTTTTCGACGCCGCGCTCGGCGGCGATCGCCGAGCGGCTGGTCGGTACCTTGGCGTGAATCTGTAGGTACGTTTCGGTGTAGCGGGCCGCGATGCGGCTGCCGGCGAAGTCCGACGGTATGACATCGCCGGTCCGCTGACGCCAATTATCCAATTGCACAGCCAGATCGGCGGCGACGGCATCGGCTCGGCCGGTGTCGTCGCTGGCCAGCAGGTTGTCGGTCTCGCTGGGATCGGCTCGCAGATCGTAGAGTTCGCGGTCCGGCCGGGCCGCGGTAACCAGCGGTGCAACAGCATGCCCGGAGGGGCTTTCCTCGATGTCCCAGGGCAGATCGAGCAGTGGGCGGTGCACGTAATTCTCGATGTAGCTGTATTCCTTGGTGCGGATGGCCCGTATCGGGTCGAAGGCGTCGTGATAGGTCTTCGCGGTGTATACGCAATCCCGGACCGGGTCGGTATGCGCGTGGGGCGCCAGCAGCGCCTGGGCGTGCGAGATGCCCTCGATGTCGGCCGGCTCGTCGAGGCCCAAGAGACCCAGCAGTGTCGGCACCAGATCCACCCCGCTGAACAACTCGTCGTAAACCTTGGGCGGTAGCGCCATCTTGCCGGGCGGGCGGACGATCATCGCGATCCCGGTTCCCGCGTCGTACAGCGTCGATTTCGCCCGCGGGAACGCCGGGCCGTGATCGGTGAGGAACACCACCCAGGTGTCCCCGTCATGCCCGGTGGCGGCCAGCGTGTCCAGCAACCGGCCGACGGCCGCGTCCGCGGTTGCGATGGCTCCATAGAAGTCAGCCAGGTCCTGGCGGACTTCGGCGACGTCGGGCAGATAATCCGGCGGAGCGACCGTAGCGGTGTCGGCCGGCTCGTAGCGGTCGTGCGGATATGGCCGGTGGGTTTCGAAGAACCCGGCTGTCAACAAGAACGGTCGGCCGCCGTCGTAGTCGTTCAACCATTGCTGCGCCCGCTCGACCACGTACTCGCAGTAGGAGTTCGACACTTCGAACTCATCGAAGCCCAGCCGCGACGGGTAGGATGTCTCGTGCTGCATACCGAAAAGCGTTGAGTGCCAACCTGCATCGGATAGAATCTGGGGGAGGGTGCGGACGTCGGGACGGTACTCCCAGCCGTGATGGGCCAGGCCGACCAGCCCGTTGCTCTGCGGGTAGCGGCCGGTGAACAGTGATCCGCGCGACGGCGAGCACAGCGGCGCGGTGGCATGCGCCCTGGTGAACAGGATGCCCTCGCCGGCCAACTTGTCCAGCCGGGGGCTGGATACGTCAGGGTGGTCGTAGATACCGAGGTAGCGGCCCAGATCGTGCCAATGCACGAGCAGTACGTTTTGCGGCTGCACCGAGCGTTGCCGGTCCGTTTCGTCGCGGTCGCTGATGGCCGTCACCTCCTTGGGCCTGGCTGGCCCACTGGGCGACGGTATCGGCAGTGAAGATCTTTACCGACGGCGGGGTTGTCAGTTGTTGCGTTCTGAGTGGTCGTTAGTTGTCGGTCGTGTGCTGTAGGAACATGTGTATGAATCTGGCGGCGTGGGCTGAGTGCAACGGCGTTGCGCGGGTCACTGCGTATCGCTGGTTTCACGCTGGGCTGTTGCCCGTTCCGGCGCAACGAGTAGGTCGGCTGATCCTCGTGAACGATGCGGCAGCCGAGACGGCTCGGCGCGGGGGCGGACGGCGGTTTACGCGCGGGTATCCTCAACGGACCAGAAAGCTGATCTGGATCGCCAGGTGGCGCGGGTGACCGCGTGGGCTACGGCCGAACAGATCCCGGTCGACAAGGTCGTGACCGAGGTCGGGTCCGCGTTGAATGGGCATCGCCGCAAGTTCCTCGCGTTGCTGCGCGACCCGTCGGTGGGCCGGATCGTGGTGGAGCACTGGGATCGGTTCTGCCGGTTCGGCTCCGAATACGTCCAAGCCGCACTCGCTGCCCAGGGCCGCGAGTTGGTCGTGGTCGACTCGGCCGAGGTCGACGATGACCTCGTGCGCGATATGACAGAGATCCTCACCCGTATGTGCGCTCGGTTCTACCGAAAACGCGTTGCGCAGAACCGGGCCAAGCGTGCTGTTGCTGCTGCGACCGATGGCGCGGAGGCAGCTTGATGACCAGATTCGAGGTGCCCGACGGGCGGTGTGTGCAAGCGTTCCGGTTCACGCTGGATGCGACTGAGGACCAGGCCCGCGCGTTGGCGCGGCATTTCGGTGCTCGCCGTAAGGCCTACAACTGGACCGTCGCTGCGCTGAAAGCTGATATCCAGACGTGGCGTGAGACCGGCGTTGAGACGACGAAACCGTCGCTGCGGGTGCTGCGGAAGCGTTGGAACACCGTCAAGGACGAGGTGTGTGTCAACGCCGAAACCGGCGCGGTGTGGTGGCCGGAGTGCTCGAAAGAGGCCTACGCCGACGGCATCGCCGGCGCGGTCGACGCGTACTGGAACTGGCAGACCTCCCGTGCTGGTACACGCGCTGGCAAACGGGTCGGTTTCCTTCGGTTCAAGAAGAAGGGCCGGGACCAGGACCGGGTGACGTTCACAACTGGGGCGATGCGCGTCGAGCCTGATCGCCGCCACCTGACGCTGCCGGTCATTGGGACCGTTCGTACCCACGAGAACACGCGCCGTATCGAACGGCTCATCACCAAAGGCCGAGCTCGGGTGCTGGCAATCAGCGTGCGGCGCAACGGTACCCGGCTGGATGCGAGCGTGCGAGTGCTTGTTCAACGCCCTATCCGGCCTAACGTCTTGCTACCTGACTCTCGCGTCGGCGTCGATGTGGGTGTGCGCCGTCTGGCGACCGTCGCCACCGCTGACGGCGTCGTGATCGAGCAAGTGGAGAACCCGCGGCCACTGGCCGCGGCGCTGCGCGAGTTGCGGCACGTTTCCCGGGCCCGGTCGCGCTGTACGAAGGGCTCACGACGCTATCGTGAGCGCACCACAGAGATGTCCCGGCTGCATCGCCGGGTCAACGATGTCCGTACCCACCACCTCCACGTCCTGACCACACGATTGGCCAAAACTCACGGCCGCACCGTTGTCGAAGGATTGGACACGGCGGGGATGCTGCGGCAAAAAGGCTTACCGGGTGCTCGCGCTCGTCGGCGCGGCCTGTCCGATGCCGCACTGGGCGCACCGCGCCGACACCTGTCCTACAAGACAGGCTGGTACGGATCACAACTGGTGGTCGCTGACCGCTGGTTTCCGTCGAGCAAAACGTGTCATCGCTGTGGGCACGTTCAGAACATCGGGTGGGCCGAGCACTGGCAATGCGATGGGTGCTCGTCATCGCATCAGCGTGATGACTGCGCTGCCATCAACCTCGCACGCTACGAGGACACATCTAGCGTCGTCGGCCCAGTTGGGGCCGCCGTCAAGCGTGGAGCCGACCGTAAGACCCGGCTTAGCCGGGCAGGTGGCTGTGAAGCGCGGAAGAGACGCAGCCACCCGGCTGCCGAACAACCCCGAGACGGGGTGCAAGTCGCGTGACCACTAAAGATCACTCACTTGCAGCCGACGACGGTAGACCCCAGCCGTTCTCTGCGACGAACTCGGCAAGTGGCCGCGCGAACGCCCAGCCGTCCAATTCCAGCGCCGGGCGTCCTGGAAAGTCGGGTACCGGGCCCAGGCACAGTATCGCCACCGGCTCGGCGCCGGCGGGCATCGACAGCAGGCCGGCCAGTTGATCCGGATCGAACAGCGACACCCACCCCATCCCCAGGCCCTCGGATCGCGCCGCGAGCCAAAGGTTTTGGATCGCGCACGACACCGACGCCAGATCCATCTGCGGTAGGGTGCGGCGGCCGAAGACGTGCGCGTCTCGGCCGTCGCACAGCGAAACAACCAGCAGTTCCGCGCAATCGAGGATGCCCTCGACCTTCAGCGCGAGAAATTCCCGGGCCCGCCGGCCGAGCGCCGCAGCGGTGAGCCGACGTTCCTCGTCGACCAACGCATGAATGCGTAGCCGCAGCGACTGGTCGGTGATGCGGATGAACCGCCACGGCTGCATCAGCCCCACGCTGGGCGCCGCATGCGCGGCGTGCAGCAGGCGTGTCAGGACATCGACGGGCACCGTGCTGCCCGGCACAAAGCGGCGCATGTCTCGGCGTTCGGAGATCACGCGATAGACGGCCTGTCGCTCCTGCGGACTGAACGTGCTCACAGGGTCATCGTAGAAGCGGGGACCGTTCGCGAGCCGACACAGACTCGCGGAATTGCCGCCCGTCGTGGCCGGACCCGCGCAATTACGGTCGGTAACCGACACCGACCGCGCGGAAAATGTATTCCGGCGGCACGTCGAACCTCAGCTGTCGGCGCGGTAATCCGGTGAGCACGTCGCCGGGAATTTCTGCTTTGTAGTGCAACGACAGCTGACCGTGGAACGTCGGATCGACGCGGCCGATGTCGATGTCGACCTGCAGGCCCGTCGATGAGATGTGTGCGGTGGCGGCGCCCGTCTGCGGCGCGTCCCAAAACACGTCGACGGTGGGACCGGCCAGCTTGGGCAGCGAGGACAGCGTCGCCAGCACTCGCCGGGAGGTGAATACCAGCGATCCGACGTAGCTGGCGACACTGTGCCCAGAACGCAGACCCGGGATGGCGCCGCTGAACCGTCGGGTGATCGCGACGTAGTCGACGAGATAGCTGACTCCCTCCGCTTCGACCTCGGCGCGTAAGTCGGCGGGCAGCTTGCCGATGCCGAACAGTCTGCGGACAAAGACCGGCATCAGCCCAGTATGACCGCAGCGGTGCTCGGTCTAGCGCTGCGCCATGTGATGGAGCCGGAGCCGGACGCGGACGACGCCGGTGGCCACCGCGCCCAGCAGCGCCAGCATTCCCATGTCCAGCAACCAGGAGTGTGGCGAATGCAACCAGAACCGGTCGGCGGGCGAGGCCGGCACGATGGTGCGCAGGTCGACCGTCGACGCCGAAGCCGCGAAACCCCACCGCGCCGGCACCAGCCATGAGACCTGATCGAGGCCGACGCGTCCGGTCACCTGGATCAAGCCGCCGGCCAGCACCATTGACGCCATGATCGTCACCACCAGCATCGGCAATATCTGTTCGCTCGAGCGAGCCAGCGACGACAATGCCAGCCCCACCATCGCCGACACGATGGCGGTCAAGGCCAGCGTCACATACAGTTCCGCGGTGGCCGGCACGGTGCCGGCGCCGAACAGCGCCGCACCGCGGGTCGGCATGCCCTTTCCGGCTGACACAATCGCGGTGACGATGCCGGTTTGGATCAGCGCCGCGACGCTGTAGACAACGACCTTGGCGATCAGATAGGCCGACGCCGACAGGCCGACGGCCCGTTCCCGGCGGAAGATCAAGCGTTCCCCGATCAGATCCCGGATCGTCAGCGCGGTTCCCATGAACACCGCACCGAGGTTGAGCAGGACCAGGATGTCATTGGGTTCGCTGGGCTCGGACCCGCGCGGGTCGGCGTAACCGAACCCGGTATCGCCGGGGACTGCCAGTGACAGCACGCCCAGCACGAAGGGGAGCACCGCCAGGAAGGCGAAGTAGCCGCGGTCGGCGGCGATCAGCCGGGTTTGGCGGCGCGCCAGGGTGACGACCTGGCGCCACCGACTGGTGCGCGGTGGAGTGCCCAGCGGTGCCGCGCCTGCCGTCGGCGAAAGTCGCGGAGGTGCCGGGTGCCGCGCCAAAAACACCTGATGCACGCCGTCGGGGTCGGTGCTGACCCGGGCGAAGATGTCGGCCCAGTCGGTAGTTCCCATCGCCGGCCCGATTTCGGCCGGTGGGTCGGCGAATGCGGTCTTGCCGCCGGGCGCCAGCATCAGAATCTGGTCGCACACGTCGACGTAGGTCAACGAGTGCGTGACCACGATCACCACCCGGCCGGCGTCGGCGAGCCGACGCAGCATCGTCATCACCTGCCGGTCCAGTCCCGGGTCGAGCCCCGATGTCGGTTCGTCGAGGATCAGCAGCGACGGGCCGGTCAGTAGTTCCATCGCCACCGACGCGCGTTTGCGCTGCCCGCCGGACAGCTTGTCGACGCGCGTCTTCCGGTGTGGCGTCAACTCCAGTTCGTCGAGGACACGATTGACCACCTGACTACGGTCGGCGGCCGTGGTGTCCGGCGGTAGTCGCAATTCGGCGGCGTAGCCCAGGGCCTGTTCGACGGTGAGCTGGTGGTGTACGACGTCGTCTTGGGGCACCATTCCGATCCGGGAGCGCATCGAGGCATACGCGGCATGCACGTCGTGCCCGTCGAAGCCGACGACGCCGCCGGTCGGCGGCGTCGCACCGCTGATCAGCTTGACCAAGGTGGATTTGCCCGCGCCGGACGGCCCGATCACCGCGGTCAGCGTGCCGGGTTTGGCGGTGAACGATACGTCCTGTAGCAGTGGGTGGCCGTCGATTGTCAACGCCAGGCCGTGGGCGGTGAGCCCGCTGGCGTGTGCCGGTGCGGTTCGGGGCGCCAGGGTCTGGCCCGATACCACCAGGTCGGTGTTGCCGACGGAGACGATGTCGCCGTCGCGCAGCAAGGCGCGGGTGATCAGTGCACCGTTGACGAACGTGCCGTTGCTGCTGTTGTTGTCGTGGATCTCAAGGCCTGCCGGGGTGGGTTGCAGCACCGCGTGCACCCGGGACGCCAGCGCGTCGTCGATGACGATGCCATTGGTTTTGGCGCGGCCTACCGTGGTGGAGCCTTGGGCGGGTGCTGATTGTCGCAGCAGGCGCATCGTGTCGCCGAGGCGTTGCCGGGGTCGTGTTCGCCATGCCGGGCGTCGAATCGGCGCGGTAGGCGGGCTTGCCGGTCGTTCGAGCGGGGTCGTGGTCGTGTCGTCGCCGGTGGGCACCGTTGGGGGATCGCGCGGTTCGGCCGATGCCGTCGATTCGGCGGCGCGGAAGGTCAACTGCGGTCCGTGTGGGCTGCCCAGCGTGATGCTCTGCCCGTCACGGATGGGCACCAGGGCAACGGGGGCGCCGTCGACGAAGACACCGTTCTGGCTCTTGTCGATGACGACCCAGTGGGCTTCGTCGAGCCGCAGGATCGCGTGCACGCGGGAGATCAACGCGAGGTCGGCCGGTTTGCCGTCATGCAGACAGATGTCGCAGTCGCGATCCCGGCCAACGGTTACGTCACGGTCGCCGGGGAAGGTGTACATCGCCGAGCCGAGCCAGACGGTCAACGGTGGTGCGCTGACCTCGCTCAGCACGGCGAATCGGGTCGTTTGGCCATCCTCAGACGTCATCCCGCGCTCATATACCCCCGAGAATCTTTGGGTAATCAGGTGATTCGTTGTTACCGGGCAATGACACCCGGTGGCGATGATATAGGCCATCCGAGTGGTTTGCAGGTCGCGATGGCGCTGTTGCGGCCGCGCAGTGACCGGATTGACGCTAAACCTTTACTTGACGCTGAGATTACTCGGCGTTGACGATGAAACGGTGCGCCGACTGCTGGGCTTATTGTGCGCTGCGCTGTGCGCGGCGGTTTTCGCGCCGGCGGTCGCGCCGCTGAGTGCGGCGGTCGGCGCCCCATGGTTCGCGCGTTCGGTCGGTAACGCCAACCAGGTGGTTTCGGTTGTGGGAGTTGGCGGTTCGAACGCGAAGATGGATATCTATCAGCGCTCCGCGGCGGGCTGGCAGCCGGTTGGGGTTGGGATCCCGACGCATGTCGGGTCGGCGGGCCTGGCGCCCAAGGCCAAGAGCGGCTATCCGGCCACCCCGATGGGGGTCTATTCGCTCGACTCCGCGTTCGGCACCGCGCCCAATCCCGGCGGCGGGCTGCCGTACGTCCAGGTCGGGCCCAACCACTGGTGGAGCGGCGACGATAACAGCCCCACCTTCAACACCATGCAGGTGTGCCAGAAGGCTCAATGCCCGTTCGACACCTCCGCGAGCGAAAACCTCGACATCCCGCAGTACAAGCACGTAGTCGTGATGGGTGTCAACAAGGCACGTGTGCCAGGCGACGGCGCCGCGTTCTTCTTCCATACCACCGACGGCGGGCCGACCGCGGGTTGTGTGGCGATCGATGACGGCACGCTGGTGCAGATCATCAGGTGGCTGCGGCCCGGCGCGGTAATCGCGATTACAAAATCGGGCACCTAAGTTGCGGGTTCGGGGCCGCGCGCTCATGCCAATGCGCGACCGGGTTTCACCTTGAAATCGATGCCCGCCAACGACATTGTCGCCTCGTAGGTGCGGTCATACCCCGTCGCGCTGATCCTCCACCCGTCGGCGGTGCGGCGGTAGCGGTCCCGGTAGAACGCCGCACCGATCAGCATGAAGTTGAACTCGGCCGCGATGACGCGGTCCTGCAGATACCAGGTGCCCGTTGCCTCGTCGCCGGTCACGCTGATCTCCGGATGGGTCACCCGGTGCTCGGTGATGACGCCCGGGCCCATTGCCGAGCGCATGTAGTCCACCAGGTCGGTGCGGTTGGTGAAGTGCAACTCCTTACCGAGCGACGAGCCGTAGTCGCCGGCGACGTCGTCGGTGAGGGTGTCGGCGAACACATCCCAGTGTTTGGTGTCCAGCCCGCGCAGGTAGCGGTACTTGACCTGTTTGATCGCTTCGATGTCGACACTGGCGTCGCGTTGGTTCATCACGACATTGGAGCACATCCCGCGACGGCCCAGCGCTGCACCGCTGGCCTGCGGTAGTTTTTTAGACGTGAGCCAATCGCGATACGCGCGGCTATCCCGGCAAGAGCTTGCGGTTCTGGTCCCCGAGTTGCTGCTCATCGGGCACATGATCGACCGCTCCGGCATGGCCTGGTGCATCCAGTCGTTCGGTCGCGAAGAGATGCTGCAGATCGCGATCGAGGAGTGGGCCGGCGCCAGCCCCGTCTATACCCGGCGCATGCAGCGGGCCCTGAACTTCGTGGGCGACGACGTGCCCACCATCTTCAAGGGTCTGCAGCTCGACATCGGCGCCCCGCCGCAGTTCATGGACTTCCGTTACACCGTGCACGACCGCCGGCACGGGGAATTCGAGCTGGCATCCTGCGGTGCCCTGCTCGATGTGGAGCCGATGGGTGAGGACTACGTGTTCGGCATGTGCCACACCATCGAAGACCCGACGTTCGACGCCACCGCGGTCGCCACCAACCCGCGAGCGCAGTGCCGGCCCATCCACCGCCCGCCCCGCCAACCGGCCGACCGCCATCCGCATTGCGCATGGACAGTGATCATCGACGAGTCTTACCCGGCGGCAGAAGGTATCCCCGCACTGGATCTCGTTCGCCAAACCAAAGCCGCCACATGGGAACTCGACACGATCGACCGAGCCGGCGAGGGCCTGGCCGACTACTCGGGGCCGCTGCTGTCCGACATCGACTTCGACGCGTTCTCGCATTCGGCGCTGGTGCGGATGGCCGACGAGGTCTGCCTGCAGATGCACCTGCTGTATCTGTCCTTCGCGATCGCGGTGCGGGCGCGGAGCCGATCCGACGCCGAACTGGCCACCTCGGTGGGCACTCGGCAGCTGATCGGCCTGGCCGGGCTCGGCGCCGAGCGCATCCACCGTGCCCTGTCGTTGCCCGCCGGCATCGATGGCGTACTTCGGGTGTTGGAGCTGCATCCGCTGCTCAACCCCGTCGGGTACGTGCAGGCCGAGATCGTGGGAGGCCAGTTGGTGGTGCATCGGTCGCCGGCCCACGACGACGGGGCCTGGATCGCGCTGTGCTCGCCCGAGTCGGTGCAGCCGCTGCAGGCGATCGCCACCGCAGTGGACCCGCATCTCGAGGTGCAGGTCCGTGGGGCGAACACCGACTGGACCGCCGGGCTGGTCGAAACCGACTCCGCTGCAACGGAATTACCGGAAGTGTCAGTGGCCAAGGTCAGCGGCGGATCGACGTTTCAATTTCAGCCGCGACGATCCCTGCCACTTACGGTGGTGTAACACCGCCAATCTGCGCCCGCGGTGTGTCTGACCTTGACGTTCAGCTACGGCGGTTATCGTGTGCAGTTAGCCGCCGACCGCTTTCAATTCTCAATGCAAGGTATTCGCTATATGTACGACCCGGTGGGGTTGTCGATCGGGACCGCGAACCTGGTAGCGGTGCGTAACGGGAATCCGCCGGTGACGCGCCGCACTGTGTTGACCCTGTTTCCGCATCGCGCACCGGAAGTCGGTGTGCCCACGGAAAACGCCAACCTCAGCGAGACCGGCACGTTGCTGAGCGGCTTCGTCGAGCGGATCGGCAGCTCGGTGGCGTTGGTGTCCGCCGACGGATCCGCCCACGAGGCGGACCTCCTGCTGGTCGAGGCACTCGACGCTATGGTCACCGCGACCGGGGCGGACACGTCGACGTCGGAGATCGCGATCGCGGTGCCCGCGCACTGGGGCCCGAAAGCCGTGCAGGCGCTACGCGACGCGCTGCGCACCCATCCCGGGTTTGTCCGCAGCGGGGTGGCCCCGCAACTGGTGTCGGATGCTGTCGCCGCGTTGTTTGCGTTGAACTCCGATGCGCGCCTACCTACCCGCGGCGTGGTGGGGTTGCTGGACTTCGGCGGCGGCGGGACCAGCATCACGCTGGCCGATGCCGGATCGGGTTTTCGGCCGATCGGTGAAACACTGCGTTACCCGGAGTTTTCCGGCGACCACATCGATCAAGCGCTACTGGTTCATGTTCTGGACAGCATCGACCGCACCGACACCATTGATCCGGCCGGCACCGCAGCCGTCGGGCAGTTCGGCCGGCTACGGGAAGAGTGCCGCCAGGCCAAAGAGCGGTTGTCCACCGCGACGACCACCGAATTGGCCGTCGACCTTCCGGGACACCGCTCGACCATCCAGGTGAGTCGCGCAGAGCTGGAAAGCCTGATCGAAGAGCCACTGAGCGGTGTGCTGTCCGGATTCGACGGTCTGCTGGATCGCAACAAGGTGACGCGCGGCGACCTCGTGGCGGTGGCGGCGGCCGGCGGCGGTGCCAGCATCCCGCTTGTCACCCAACGCCTTTCGTCGCACACACGGGTAGCCCTGGTGACCGCGACGCGTCCCGCGCTGTGTATGGCAATCGGTGCTGCGATGTTCGCTTCCCGAGAGCCCGCCGAGCAGGAGCAGGGCGAGGTCGCGGCCCCGACGGCGATGGCCGCGGTCGCCGGCGCGACGACCGGCATCCTCGGATTGTCCTCCGGTGACGGATCTGCCGACGGGGACGGGTCGTCGACGCTTCGGGAGTTGGCCTGGTCGCAGGCCGACGATGCTGATGAGCCGCTGCTCTACACCGGCGAGCCGTACAGCGAGCCCTATGGCGAGCCCTATAGCGACGAAGACGACGACGCCCCGCCGTCGCGGTATCTCCCAGTGGGCGAGGAGCGACGCCGGCCCGGCTATCGCCTGCCGCAGTTCCTGGTCGGGTTGGCCGCCCTGGTCGCGATGATCGCGATCGGCGGCGTGGCATACACCTTGGTGAGCAGCACCGGTCACAAAGCGCCGCCGGCGCCCACCAGCAGCGTGGTGGTGCCCCCGCCACCAGTCAGCTCCCCGCCCGCGTCGCCAGCCCCGCCGCCGCCACCGCCGCCCAGCGCAGCGCCCACGCCCAGCGTCGCATCGCCGCCACCCCCCAGCGCTGCACCGCCACCGCCCCCACCGCCGGTGACCACGGCCTATCAGCCGCCGCCGACCACCACACAGCAGCCGACGACTACCACGACCACGACGACGACCACCACAACGACAACGACGACTCCGCCGCCGACCACCACGACCACCACGACGACGGTGCCGATGACCACCGACTACCTGAGGATCCCGTTGGTGCCGGTCCCGATACCGGTTCAGGTGCCGGAGAATCAGCCGCCTCCACCGCAGAACCCGTTCTTCAACCCCGGCGGCGGCTACTAAGCTGTCCTATCCATCCCGGTCTTTTTTTGACACCTGACGAGTAGGGTGGGGATGTTACGGGCCGGCGGGGAAGTAACGCCGCACGATACAACGGCGACGAAACGTGTAGATGGCCTTCCGCGGCGCACTCCTCCGCCCAAGACCGTGGCCAGCAAGGATGTTGGAGGAGCAGTGGACATCGTACTTGGCGTGTCGATGACACCCACGGATGTCCGCATGATGCTGGTCGAAGGCGAAAACGCGGACGGCGTCACGGTCGAGGAAGACGTTTTCGAGGTCATCGCGGCTGGCGGTTCGGCAACCTCCAGCGCGCCCGAGCAGGTGATCGCCGCGATCCTCGGCACCCGGCAGGGCGCCGCCGAAGGCGGCTACCGCCTGGTGTCGACCGGCGTGACCTGGACGGATCCCGGCGAGGTCGCTGCGCTGCGCGACGTATTGGCCGGCCGCGACATCCACAACGTCATGCTGGTCTCCCCACTGCTGGCGGCGGCGGCATTGGCTCAGACCGTCGGCCAGGCCCTGGACTACGAGTGCACCGCGCTGCTGTTCGTCGAACCGGAAAGCGCGACCCTGGCCGTGGTCGAGACCGCCGACGGCTCGATCGTCGATCTGCACCGTGAGGTGCTGGCTGAGGACGACGACGAGGCGATGGCCCAGGTGGTCGCGATGCTCGCTGCCCCGGATGGACCGGAATCCCGTGTCGACGGTGCGTTCCTGGTCGGTTGCGGCGTCGACATCGTCGCGGTCAAGCAGCAACTGGACGCAGCGGTCTCGTTGCCGGTGAGCGCACCCGAGGAGCCGGAGATGGCGCTTGCCCGGGGCGCAGCACTGGCCTCGGCGGGCGCGCCGTTGTTCGTGTCGTCGACCGCCGCGGTGGCCTACGCGCAAGATCCGGGCACCGGTGAAGTTGATCCCGACATGCCCGGCGAGGCGCTTGCCTACAGCGCTGTTACCGACGAGGACAACGAGATACCGCGGCGCCGGCCGGGCCTGCTGGTCGCCAGCAGTGTGGCGGCGGTCGTCGCTATCGGTGCTGTGGCGCTGGTGATTTCGCTGGCCGCCGATGTCCGCCCGACGGGCGGGCATGAAACCGACGGGAACGCGGGCATCGTGCCGACCCAGCAGGCGCCGCCGGCCGGGCACCCGCCCGCTGCTGCCGCGCCGGCACCGCCCGCAGCATCACCACCCGCACCGCCGCCCACAGCATTGCCACCCGCACCGCCGCCATCGGCCGCACCCGCACCACCGCCGCAGACCATCCCGGCGCCCGCGCCGGTGGTACAGCAGTCGCCGCAGCGGGCTGTGGTCCCGCCGGCCCCGGTCCACAAAGCTCCGGCACCGCAAGCACCGGCCTATGTGCCACCCGCCCCGCAAGAAGCGCCAGCGCCGCCGCCGGCCGCACCGCCACCTCCGCCGGCAGCGCCTCCGCCGCCTCCCGCTCCGCAGCTGCCGCCGATGGTGATGTACTTGCACCTGCCATTCGTCACGGTGCCGATTCCGATCAACCCGCCGCCACCCCCGCCGCCGGGGCCGTAGGGCGCTGCTGTGGGTGAGAACGGTCGGTTCGGATTCGATCCGGAAGATTTGGATCGCATAATGCGCGAGGCGGGTGAGGGCCTGCGCGACGCCTTTGAGCGGTTCAGCCGGTTCCTCACGGTGCCGGGTGACCGCGCGGGATGGTCGACGCTTTTCGAGGACCTGGCGCGGCGGTCGCGCACCGGGCCGGAAACCGCCGGTGAAGCCGGTGACGGCGTCTGGGCGATCTATACCGTCGACGCCACCGGCGGCGCGCGCGTCGAAGAGGTGTACGCGACGGAGCTCGATGCGCTACGTGCGAACAAAAACAACACCGACCCGACGCGCAAGGTCCGGTTTCTGCCGTACGGTATCGCGGCTACCGTTCTCGACGATTCTGACGAGACGACGTAATCGCACGTCGACGGCCGAAGGTGCGGCACACCGCCGGATTTAGATGCGCACCCCCTGCATCGCATGGTTGTATTCGTAGTCGTGCCTGAGATGAATCGACGCAACATCATGCTGACGATGGGGATCGGCGCGCTGGCCGCCGCGGCCCGTCTTCCACAGGCCGGGGCTTACCCGTCACCGCCTGCCGCGCCGTCCGGTGCTCCCGGGAACTACATTTTCTCCGACGAGTTCGACGGCCCGGCCGGCCAAGGCCCCGATTTGAGCAAGTGGACCGTGCAGACGTGGCAGGACGATGTGTTCCCGCCGGTCGAGGGGATATACCGTGCCCAAAACGTGTTCCTCGACGGCAATTCCAATCTCGTCCTCCGCGCCAACCAAGAAAACGGCCAATACTTCAGCGGCAAACTGCGAGGCAACTGGCGGGGCCTTATCGGCACCACCTGGGAAGCACGGATAAAGCTGGACTGCTTGTTCCCCGGCCTTTGGCCCTCGTACTGGGCCGTCAACGAAGATCCTGAGCCAGACGGCGAGATCGACATTTTCGAGTGGTACGGCAACGGCCAGTGGCCCCCGGGAACCACGGTCCACGCGGCGTCCAACGGGAAAACATGGGAAGGGAAATCGATTCCCGGCTTGGTTGACGGTGCTTGGCACACCTGGCAAATGCGTTGGGCTGAGGATGGTTTCAAATTTTCGCGAGACGGCGCAGAATACTTCAGTGTTCCGCCGAAGCCGGTCCACGTCGCCGGCGGCCCGCCTGAAGACATGCGGTGGCCGTTCAACAATCCCGGCTATTGGCTGTCTCCCATGTTTACCCTTGCGGTCGGTGGGCCGGGTGGCGGTGATCCCGCCCTGGGTACCTTCCCGTCGCAAATGCTCATCGACTACATCCGGGTCTGGTGAGTGTTATCGCCCCGGTTTCTCGGCCTTGATCACCTGAACCAGGTTGAACTGCCAGCGCTCGACCAGCTGGAAGCCCAGGTCGCGCGGAACCGAGAAGGCGGGAGTTCGTCCGAAGCGTGTGCCGGGCGGGAGCATTGAAGCTTGCTCGTGATCGGGCACCGCCTCGTCGGCTTCGGTGATGATCCACACCACTCGACAGTGACTTAACGGCTTGGCGACAACCTCCGGTATGAGGTTGGTATCGAAGACGTCGTTGCTGTCCGTCGCTGGTTGCCAAAGGGTGAGGTCGATCAGCTTTCGGTAGGCATCCGGCCGCGCAGCCATCAATGGGCGCATCGGAGCGGGCATGAACGTCACCGTGTCGTTCACCAGCAAGCAATCACCCGGCGCTGCCTTCGCGGTGATCAGATCGGCCACTTGGCTGTAGTCCATCCCGTATTTGGCATACGGGTTGCGTTGTGCCCGAATATAATTCGGTGCTGCGACAACAGCGAAAAGGCAAACCAGAACTGCTACCGCCCACGGTTTGACCGCCAATGCGCCGATACAGATGCCCAGGATCAGCGCCATCGCGGGTGCGGTGAAGCACAGGTAGCGCGGCGTGTAAATCGGGTGCACCAATGCCGACCAGGTGACGATCAGGCCGGTCGGTATCACAAGCCATCCGAGCGCCAAGGTCAACAGCTGCCGATCTGACTCCGCGAGTTGCGTTGATTCGCAGAGCCACAAGACGATAGCCGTCGCTATCACCAGGGCGGACACAATCGCGAATGGGGGGCTCCTTTCGAAATATTGTTGAATGGTCACATCTTCGAGCGTCCGGCGCCCGATCGGTGCGATCCAGCTGATCTGATGCGCTTGGCCCATGACTATCGCCATAAACGGCGCCACGGCACCACCCGCCAGAACCGACGTAATGACGAAGCGCAGCAGGACTTTTCGCCTGCGCTGGAAGACACACATGAAAGCGACGTGCACGAAAGACAACAGCACGAGATACACGTCGAGAAGAATCGACATCGCCAGGGCGATCCCATAGCACAACCAGACCCACCCCTGGTCACGACGTGCGGCGTAAACCAGCAGTACCGTCAGCCACACGGCGGCCATCATCGAAACGGCATACGGGCGAGCCTCGATTCCGGCCCACGTTGATCGCGGCAAGATCGCGCACAGAACTCCGGAGGCCACCGCGACGGTGCGAGACGAGAACTGCTTGCCCAGCACCACTACTCCGGCCGCGGCGCCGCCAACCGCCAGACCGCTTGGCACGCGAGACCAGAACTCCGTGGGCGGGAAGATTTGAAACCAGCCGTGCATGAGCAGGTAGTACAGGCCGTGGACGGCGTCGACGTCGCTCACCATCCGCCACAACTCACCCAGGGAACGACTGTATGCGGCCGAAATGGTGGCCGCCTCGTCGTACCAGAACGACGGACGGCCCGCGCCACCCAGACTCGCGGCGGCGGCCAGGACGCCGACTGTCAGCGGGTCTAGCACAGCTCCCGGCGGTGTCCGCTGGTCACCGCGAAGCACACCGAGGTGACGCCGCAACCCACCGCTGAACACGCCGCTATGTTGCCAGAATCTCCCATTCCGGCACACCAAGCGGTGGGCTGCTATCGTCCCTTGGTTGTGACTGAGATGAGCCGACGCAGCATCATGTTGACGATGGGGATCGGCGCGCTGGCAGCCGCGACCCCTGCGCCCAAAGCCCGGGCCTACCCGCCGCGACCGGAGGCCCCGGCGCCGGGTGCCGCCACCGGCGGTTTCCTCTTCCACGACGAGTTCGACGGCCCGGCGGGCTCGGCGCCCAATCCGGCGAACTGGACGGTGTCGAACCACCGGACGCCCATCAAGGACCCGCGGGGATTCGACAGACCAGAGTTTTGGGGGGATTACCGGGACAGTCGGCAAAACGTATTCCTGGACGGCAATTCCAATCTCGTCCTGCGGGCCACCCGAGAGCCCAGCACCTACTTCGGCGGCCTGGTCAGCGGTAACTGGCGGGGCGGCATCGGGACCACGTGGGAAGCGCGCATCAAACTCAACTGCCTCACCGCGGGTTGCTGGCCGGCCTGGTGGTTGTCCAATGACTTCCCCGATCGGGAGGGCGAAGTGGACCTGCTCGAGTGGTACGGCAACGGGGAGTGGCCTTCTGGAACCACCGTCCACGCGGATCCATTCGGCACAGCATTCGAGACCCATCCGATCGGGGTGGACGGCGGGTGGCATACCTGGCGAGTCACGTGGAATCAGACCGGTTTCTACTTCTGGGAAGACTACGTCGACGGTGCCGAACCGTACTTCAGCGTTCCGGCGACCGGCATCGAAGACTTGAACGATCCGATCCGCAAGTGGCCATTCAACGACCCGGACTACACGATGTTTCCGGTCTTGAATCTCGCGGTCGGTGGTTCGGGTGGCGGCGATCCCGCGTCGGGTTCTTATCCGGCGGATATGCTCATCGACTGGGTGCGGGTCTTCTGACAACCGGCTTTAGACGGTGGCCCGGTCGCTGCCCTGCCAATATTGTTGGCGCAGTTCTCTTTTCAGTACTTTCCCGGTTGGGTTCCGCGGTAGCTCCTCCTTGATGTCCACGGTCTTCGGACACTTGTAGCCACCCCGGATGTTCGGCCAGCACCCGCTCGACTTCGATCGAGTAGATGTTCTCGCTGCCGGAAATGATCATGTCCTTGAGCCGGTCCTCGACGAAGATGTAGCCGTCGTCGTCGACCCAGCCGATGTCGCCGGCGGCTGGTTGCGTTGAGTGTGTGGGTTATGTACGCGATTTCCCGAATTCTTCGCTCACAACCCCCACACTCAACGCAACCGGCGGTGACCGCGTCGGCGGTCGCCTCCGGCCTGTTTAGATAGCCTTTCATCAATTGTGGTGTGCGGAACCACAATTCGCCGGGCTGACCGGTCGGCACATCTGTGAGGGCAACCACTCACACCGCAACAGCTGACAGCCCCTTCGGGCGACCGGTGGTGCCGGACGAATACATCACCATGCACACGTCGCCGGGTTCGACGTCGGCGCCCCGCTGGGTGGGCGTCGCCCCGGCGAGCAGCGCCTCGTACTCGTCGCCGTCGCCGCCGCCGGGCGTGACCTCGATGATGTGCTCGACGTTGGTGAGCCTGTCGCGGAGCTTCTCGATCGCCGGCCGCAGTCGTTGATGACGTAGTCCAGCTCGTCGGCGGCGAGCCGGAAGTTGATGATCGCGTTGGCCGCGCCGGTCGACGCCGCGGCAATCGTCAACTCGACGCACGCCGGGCGGTTCTTGTCGAGGAACGCGACCACGTCGTCGCGCGCCACGGCCCGCTTGCGTCGTCGCCAGCCGCCGCGCCCGGTCGCTCCATTTCCGCCACGCCCACGTGCTCGAGGTAGCTGAAGGCCTCCGCGTCCGGCTTGGTGGCGGCCCAGTGGGTCAACCGGTCATCGAGAAGGCGAGGCTGGGGTGGCTGCTCGGTCATGCTCCGAGGGTGCCATCTGTTGTCCAGCCGGGGGAATTCGCTGGTCGATGTTTCGGTGTGGGCGGCGGCGAGCACGTCGCTGCCGAGCATCCTGACGGAGGGGCAAACCCGCCGTCACTTGCGGATCTTTATGAAATTGTGATTTTTCCGTGATTTGCTCGTAAGGTGCTTGCCGTGGGCCGGCACCGATTACCCAGCAGGCGGCGACGGCCATCGGTGGTCGTGGCTGCGGTTTGCGCCCCGGCCGCCGTGTTGTTCGCCGTCGGCGGAAGCGCCCCTCCGCTCGGTGCCGGCTGCGGTGCCGATTCGTTTGCCGACGAGGTTGCGGCGTCTCACCTGCAGATCGTCGCGGCGGCGCCGGGCGCATTGTCGGCGGCCCGCTCCGGCGGGCAACCGGGCATCGGCCCCGATCCCGGCCAGATGGTCTCGGCATCACGATGGCGGGCGGTCGGCCGAGATAGCCCGCGGCTGTTACCGATTGGCGTCGCCGCAGAGCAGGGTCTGCAGGTCAGGACGATCTTGACCGCTCGGAGTATCAGCGCGGCGTTCCCGGAGATCCACAGTATCGGCGGCGTTCGACCGGACGCGCTGAGATGGCATCCCAACGGTATGGCGCTCGATGTCATGATCCCCGACCCCGGCACCGCCGCGGGCATAGCGCTGGGAAACCAGATCGTGGCGTTCGCGCTCGAGAACGCACAGCGATTCGGGTTGCAAGATGCCATCTGGCGCGGCACTTACTACACCCCGGACGGCCCCAAGGGACGTGGGTATGGCCACTACGACCACGTCCACATCACCACCACCGGCGGCGGATACCCCACCGGCGAGGAAATCTACGTCCGCTGAGCGCACCGATCAGCGCACGTCTTGAGGGACCAGCGCCGGCCGAACGTCACCATTTGGAAACGGCGCGGCGCGGCGGGACTCGTGTTCCACATCCACTCAATAACAATTGAGCCGGTCGTGCGAACACGACCTCGGTACGGCTATGCGGGTCGGAAGTATCTGAGCGTGAATAAGGAGTTGACGTTGATGACGATCTTCGATCGATTCAACATCACCGTAGTTGCTGTCGGGGCTGGGTTGTGCGGGGCCGCAATAGCGTTGAGCCCGGGCGCGGCGGCCGCCCCGCTGAAAACGGGCGGGTCCGCGTGCATGCAGGGGACGGCGGGCGACGTTGGAGCGCCGGCAGCCAGCGGACCGTTGGCAGCCGCCGGCGGACCTTTGGCCGCGGACGTGTGCAGCGCTGCACTCACCGACATGGCGGGTATTCCGTTGGTTGCACCGGGGCCGGTCGTGGCGCCAGTGGGTGCGCCGGTGCCGGTGGGCGCCCCGGTGCCCGTTGGTGCTCCGCTGCCGGTGGGTGCGCCGCTGCCCCTTGGCGCTCCGGTGGGTGCGCCGCTGCCGGTGGTGCCGGCTGGCGCTCCGCTGATTGCACTGGGGCCGGTGGCTGCGGCACTGCCGGATGGCGCTCCACTCATTGACATGTCCGGTACCTATGGGGGTAAGGGTGCCCCGACTGGTCCGGCACCGGCCGGCGGGCCCGTGTCTGGTCAGCCGGTTCCGCCCGGTCCTGCGGCCGCGGGCGCGAACTGAGGCTGATTCTCTTCCGGATTGCGGACCCGCTGGGTTGCTATCAGCGGGTCAAACCCTGTCGAGGACAACGGCTTGACGCGCGTGCACCCGCACATCATCTAGGTGCGGAGCATCCTGAAACCGGCGGCTGACGCCGCCGTTATTCCTGCACGATGACCGGGTCGCCAATGTGGACCGTGTTGTAGTACCACTCTGCGTCCGTGGGGCTTAGCCCGATGCAGCCGTGGCTGACATTCTCACGCCCGAGTGAATTGACAGCCCACGGGGCTGAATGCACGAAGAGGCCACGGCCGCTGATACGGACGGCGTAATCCACCGGGATCCGGTAACCCTCGGGATCGTTGACGGGGATGCCGACGCTGCTCGAATCCATAATCACCGAGCGTTCCTTGGACATGACGGTGTAGGAGCCGACCGGCGTCGGGAAGTGCGGCCTACCCATCGAGGCCGGCATCACCCCCGGTATTCCCCAGTTAGGTCGGTGGTGTGGTGCTGGTAGTGCAGGCGGTGGTCCCGCCTCGACTCCGTTGATACTCACGGTGAACGTGTGCTCCGAGATATTGGCAACACCGACGACCGCGGGACCCGTTTTGAAGTCCGTGGACAGGCCGCCCACCGAAAGCGCCACCGTGCTGTGCGCCGGCCAGAACCGGTCCGGAACCCACTGCACAACATTGTTGTCGAGCCATTCGAACGTGCCGGTCATCGCGGGCGCCGATTTGACGTCAATACCACGCTGGGCCGCATGCCGGTTGGCGACGGGCGCGCTGAACCTCACCACCACGGGGTGCGCCACACCCACCACCTCGCCGCGCGTTGGTAGCACCGATGCGATGGCGGACATATCCGACTGGTTCGCCGCCGCCAGGCTTACGCCGGCCGGTCCCGCAACCACTGTCGTGGCGATCCCGACGACGACAACAACGCACCGAGCAACCGCACGCATGATTCCAATTCCCTTTAACTGACAGAGTTGTAATAGTGATGGTAACGGTGCTGTGACAAGTGGAAATGCAAGGGCGCGTTAGCGATTCGGTCAAGTCTTTGTCACGTTTTGGCATCAGCGAGCGAATCCGGCAACTTGAGGCGGTCGAGGTGAGGCGCTCAGGATCGGTGATCACACTGGAGCCGATGACGGGAATCGAACCCGCGTATTCAGCTTGGGAAGCTGATGTTCTGCCATTGAACTACATCGGCGCGGCCGCACGCGAAGGCTAGCACCCGACGCCGCGCCGTTCATCACCAACGCGGCCGCAGCCACGTGCGGATACGCTCGTTGGGTGCTGCTTTCCGATCGTGACCTCAGGGCCGAAATCGCCGCCGGCAGGTTGGGCATCGACCCGTTCGACGACACGCTGGTCCAGCCATCTAGCGTCGACGTTCGCCTCGACAGCCTGTTTCGGGTCTTCAACAACACCCGCTACACCCACATCGACCCGGCGCAGCAGCAAGACGAGCTGACCACTCTGGTGGAGCCGGCCAACGGAGAACCCTTCGTGCTGCACCCCGGGGAGTTCGTGCTCGGCTCGACGTTGGAGCTGTGCACTTTGCCGGACGACCTGGCCGGCCGGCTGGAGGGCAAATCGTCGCTGGGGCGGCTGGGGCTGTTGACGCACTCGACCGCCGGCTTCATCGATCCCGGTTTCAGTGGGCACATCACGCTGGAGCTCTCCAACGTCGCGAACTTACCGATCACACTGTGGCCGGGCATGAAGATCGGCCAGTTGTGCATCCTGCGGTTGACCAGTCCGGCCGAGCATCCCTACGGTAGTGCGCGGGCCGGGTCGAAGTACCAGGGTCAGCGCGGGCCGACGCCGTCGCGGTCCTACCAGAATTTCATCAAGTCCAGCTAAGCCCGGCAGACGGCGAGCGGCCCTTCCGCAGTGCGCCAGGTATGGTCGAAAGACAGGGGCCAGCGGGGGCCCACGCCGCTCCAGAACTTCATAGAATTTGTCGCCGCGCCAACGGTGCGGCGATGAAGTGCGAGCGGCCCGCAAACTACTGTGGAGGGGTAGTGGAGACCGTACTGGGTGTGTCGATGGCGCCGTCGACGGTCCGCATGGTGCTCGTCGAGGGGGAAAACGCCGACGGTGTCGTGGTCGACCAGGACGATTTCGAGATCACTCCCGACGGTGAATCAGCAAACTCTACGACCGCCGATCAAGTAGTCGCGGCGATCCTCGGTACCCGCGAAGGCGCCGCCGAGGGCGGCTACCACCTGGCGGCGACCGGGGTGACCTGGACCGACCAGCTCGAGGCGGGTGCGCTGCGTGACGCCCTGGGCGCCCGCAAGATCGAAAACGTCATGCTGATCTCGGCGTTTTTGGCGGCCGCCGCGCTGGCGCAGGAGGTCGGCAACGCCACCAATTACGCGCAGACGGCACTGCTGTTCGTCGAGCCGGACAGCGCCACCTTGGCCGTGGTCGACTCCGCCGACGGTTCGGTCTCCGATGTGCACCGGCTGAACCTCCCCGAGGACGATGACCGGGCCGTCGCCGAACTGACCGAGCTGGTCTCCATGGCCGATGCGCTGGAAGCCCGCCCCGACGGCCTGTTCGTCGTCGGCGGCTCCGGCGTCGACGTCCCGCTGATCAAGCCGGCGTTGGAGGCCGCGACGTCGCTCCCGGTGAGCACGCCCGCGGAAGCGGACATCGCGCTCGCCCGCGGCGCGGCGCTGGCGTCCGCGAACGCGCCGCTGTTCGTCTCGTCGACCGCCGCCCTGGCCTATGCGCAGGACCCCGGCACCGGTGCGATCGACCCGGACGCGGTCGCACCCGGTTACCTCTCCGTTCCCGACGATGCCGATCCCGGCGAGGAGGCCCTGGCCTACAGCGCTGTTCCCGACGAGGAAGCCGAGGCCTATACACAAGAAGGCCCCGACGCCTATTCCGACGCCGCAGACGACGAAGAGCTGCTGGACTCCGGCATGCTCGACTTCCGGGTCGCACCGGCCGAAGAGCCCAGTCGCAAACCATTCCTGACCGCGATGAGCGTTCTGAGCATATTCGTCGTCGGCGTTGTGGCACTGGTGATTTCGCTGGCAGTCAGCATCCGACCGTCGGTCAATCAGCGGCCCAACCTCGGCCAGAACGCCGTCGTACCGACCAAGCAGGCGCCGCCGCCCCCGAAGGCGCAAGTGCCCGCCCCGGCTACGGCCCCGCCCAAGACGGCTGCGCCCGCTCCCGCGCCGGCTCCCGCCCCGGCCCCTGCGCGTGCACCCGCTCCTGCGCCGGCACCCGCCCCCGCGCCTCCTCCTCCACCGCCGATCCCGCCGGTGCTGCCGCAACTCGGGCAGGTTTTGGCGCCGCCCGCGCCGGGGCCGCCGGTTCGACCCTGGGGCGGCGATCACGGCGGCGGTGGCTGGGGCCACGGCGGCGGTGGTGGGTTCGGCGGCCCGGGCATCAAAGTCCCGCTGCCGGTTCCGGGCCTCCATCTCGGCATCGGGTTCTAAGAGCCCGAGCCGCGGCCATACCGTGCCGAGCGCGGCGAAACGGGGTACTCCCCACCCACAGGCTGACTGCCTGCGGAGACCTTTGGAGGAGTGTTGGACACGGTACTAGGTGTATCGATGGCGCCCTCGACAGTGCGCATGGTGCTGGTCGAAGGGGAAAACGGCGACGGCGTCACCGTCGAGGAGGACACCGTCGACATCGCTGGTGACGATTCGGCGCCACCCACCGCACCGGAGCAGGTGATCGCGGCGATCCTGGGTACCCGCGAAGGCGCCGCGGAGGGCGGTTACCAGCTGACATCGACGGGGGTGACCTGGAGCGACCAAGCGGAAGCCGCCGCGCTACGCGACGCGTTGACTGCCCACAAGATCGAAAACGTCATGCTGGTCTCGGCGTTTTTGGCCGCGGCGGCGCTGGCGCAGGAGGTTGGCAGCTCGGTCGGCTATCGCCGTACCGGGTTGTTGTTCGTCGAGCCCGATACCGTGACACTCGCTGTTGTCGATTCCGCCGACGGATCGGTCGCCGAGATGCGCCACGAGCCGCTCAACAGCGGTGACACTGCCACTGAGCTTGCCGCACTGGTCACCGACATGCAGACCCTCGAGTCGTACCCCGATGGTCTGTTCATGGTCGGCTCCGGTGTCGACATCGCCGCGCTCAAGCCTCGGCTGGAGGCGGCCACCTCGCTTCCGGTGAGCGCGCCGGAGGAGCCGGACATGGCGCTGGCGCGTGGGGCGGCGCTGGCCTCGGCGAACGCGCCGCTGTTCGCGTCGTCGACGATGGCGCTGGCCTATGCCCAGGATCCGGGCACCGGTGCGATCGACCCCTATGCGGTGACTCCCGGATATCGTGTCGACGCGCCGGCAAACGCAGCGCCGGGCGACCGCCCGCTGGCCTACAGTGCGGTCGCTGCCGACGAAGGTGATGCGGCCACCGTCGCCGCCAACCAGCAGAGCCCGCGTACCGGCGCGTTCACCGCCGTCGATGGCCAGGATCAGCGCCAGCACAAGCGCCGGCCCACGGTGCTGGTGGCGAGCGCAGTGGCTGCGGTCTTCGTCGTCGGGGTGATCGCGCTGGTGGTTGCGCTGGTGATGACGATGCACCCGACGATCGGTGAGCAACCCAATCCCGGTCAGAAGATGGCCCCGAGCAAGCAGGCGCCGCCCGGCCCGCCTCCGCCGTCCGCTCCGGCCGCCCCGGCACCCGCGCCGGCGGCTCCGGCGCCTGCACCTGCGGCTCCCGCTCCCGCGCCGGCGGCTCCGGCGCCTGCACCTGCGGCTCCGGCACCCGCGCCGGCGGCTCCGGCGCCTGCACCTAGGGCTCCGGCACCCGCGCCGGCGGCTCCGCCACCCCCGGTCATGCCGCAAGTGCCGCCGATCTTCGGCCCTCCGGGCCAGGGA
>NZ_JBOHHI010000025.1:0-20003 GCF_050700595.1 Mycobacterium sp. | reverse complement strand
TACTGGTACCGACCACATCAACCATGGTTCCGGCGGTGAACACGTCAACGGTGAGCTCCTGACCAACCTGGTAATCAGCCGCGTCGGTGGTACGCAGCTCAACCAGATGCCGTCGCGGTGTGACACCCGCAGCAGCGTAGTGCCCAGTCACCGGCTTGGTCACTTTACGCGGATCGATGGCGCCGTAGGCGAGCTGAACGGCGAGGTAACCATCCCGCTCCGGAGTACGGATCCGGGTCACCACACACGGCCCAGCCGCTACCACGGTGACTGGGACAATCCTGTTGCTCTCATCGAAGACCTGAGTCATCCCAAGCTTGGTGCCCAGTATCCCCGTAACAGTCTTGCGAACTACGTTGCCCTGGTGCTCAGAATCAGTCGCTGTCATTTCCCGGCCTTACTGGATGTTGACATCGACGCTGGCCGGCAGGTCGATGCGCATCAGGGCGTCAACGGTCTTCGGTGTCGGGTCGAGGATGTCGATCAATCTCTTGTGGGTACGCATCTCGAAATGCTCCCGCGAGTCCTTGTATTTATGCGGGGACCGGATGACGCAGTACACGTTCTTCTCGGTCGGCAGCGGCACCGGACCCACCACGCTGGCACCGGTGCGGGTGACCGTCTCGACGATCTTGCGCGCCGAGGCGTCAATAGCCTCATGGTCGTAAGCCTTGAGCCTGATGCGGATCTTTTGTCCCGCCACGCTACTGCTACCTCGCTCCTACTCGGGATCCGTGTCCGGACCCGTGTGCTCCGCGCCCCGTCCGCCTGGCCGTTGCGCTGGATGCCGCCGCCGCTGTTTACCTGTCGTGGTCCACCGGCCCCCGCGGTCGGGTGTGTCGCCCGCACGCAGCCTGGTCCGCGACCGAAAATCGTCGCGCTCCAAGGATGGGACCGGACGCGCCCGTCTGGGCGCCGGTCGTATGCCCGGCCAGGCGTTAACCCGGCGCAAGGCAACCTGAACAGTATGCCCCAGATCGGGTTCGCGGCCAAATCCTCCCCGGCCGCCGGGCGGACGCTTGACTCTGCGTCTACCGCGAGAAAGTTCGAGGAGTAGCCGACGCGCTCAGCGCAGACTCAACGCTCCGAACACCTTACTCGGAAGTAAGATAGTTGGTTATGGCGGCTCCGACCAGCACCTACCAGGCCTGGCAGCGGCTATCCGGGCGCCCGGGTGGCAGCCGGCTGTTCTCGGCGGCAGCGATGCTGCGCGTTCCGTACTTCGCCTCGGTGCTGCCGCACGTGGTGCGGATGGAGCCCGGTCTGGCCGAGGTGCGGGTCCCCAAGTGGTTCTTGGTCTACAACCATTTGCATACCGTGCACGCGATCGCGTCCTGCAATGCCGCCGAGGTCGCGATGGGCATGCTGATGGAGGCCACCGTGCCGCGCAGCCATCGCTGGATACCAAAAGGGATGTGCGTCCAGTACCTGGAAAAGGCCACCACGTCGCTGCGAGCGGTGGCCCGACTCGAGCCGCCGGACTTCTCCCGGATCACCGATGGCGTCGAGTTGGTGGTGCCGGTCAGCGTGACCGACCGCACCGGCGCCGAGGTCGTGCACGCCGACATCACGACCTGGGTCACGCCGGCTGCGCAGTAGTGCTCACGACTTGCCCTTCAAGGTTGCCCAGAACGGGCATTGGTGCGACTCCTCGAACGAGGTCGTAAGCCTGCTGCCGTCGGGCCGCAGCGACATCCATGGCGCGTGCTCCCCACCCGCCGCCGGCCACTCGGGTTGACCGGCGGCCTTTGGCGCGCCGTTGGTCACGAACTGGCTCCAGTAGGCGATCATCTGGTTCGACAGTGCCTGCTGGGCCGGGCTGAGCGAGGGGGTACCGCTGAAGTTGAACAGATAGCGCAGCTCCAGTGAGTGGCTGGCGCCGACCGGAAATGGCGCATGCCGCAACGGTTCGGGAGCCGGGGCATGGGGATCGTCGAATTCGTAGGCATAGACCGGTGCGCTGCGGCCCAGCGCGAACGCCATCCGGTCGGTGACACAGGCGAAGACGCCGTCGCTGACGGCGGCGGAGTAGGCCAACGACACGTCGCCGCCGTAGTGCTCGGGTGGATAGTGCGTCAGTACGGTTGGACCGTCGGCGCCGAATATGTCGGCCAGCACGTGGGGATATTCGTCGGGCGTGACCCCCCGGTTCGACCGCATGTAGCGCAACGCCGCGAACATGGTGAACTCGTCATGATTGATGCCGATCAATACCGGCACCCGGGCGGCCTGCCCGGCGATGATCGCCGGGACCGCACCGTCCGGCAGTGCCGGAGTGCCGGCTACCGGGCCGCTCAGAGCGTCGGAGTCGCCGACGCGGGCGTACCAGAGCGGGCGGGCCAACGCCGTAGCCGGTAATGACCGCAGGCATCCGGCGGCGGTGGCCGGATCGTGGCACCCCACCGACGCCGCGTAGTCCACGCTGATGCGCTGGGCGGCCGCCAAGTCGGCCATGGCCTGACACGGCGCACTCTGGATGATCGCCGCGCGGAACAGCCCCGCCGATCCGGGCGCTGCCAGGTGATTGCACACCGACATGCCGCCGGCGGACTCACCGGCGATCGTCACCTTGCTGGGATCGCCGCCGAACGCCGCGATGTTGTCGCGGACCCAGCGCAGCGCGGCTTGCTGATCGGCCAACCCGTAGTTGCCGATGTCAGCGGACGACCCGAGCGACGGGTGGGCGAGGAAGCCCAGCGCGCCCAGCCGGTAGTTGATCGTGACGACGACGATGTGGCCCTTGGCCGCCAGATAGCGCGCGTGATAGATGTCGCCGCTGCCATTAACGAAGCCGCCGCCGTGCATCCACACCATCACCGCGAGCTTCTCGCCGGCCCGCCCGACGGGCGGCGTCCACACGTTGAGCGTCAGGCAGTCGTCGCTGGTCGGTTTGGTTGTCCGTGAGTTGTGTGGGGTTTCCTGAGTGCATTGCGGCCCCGGTTTGCTGGCGTCCAACGTGCCCGACCACGGCGACGCCGGCTGCGGCGGCTGCCAGCGCAGCGATCCGACCGGCGGGGCTGCGTACGGGATGCCTTGAAACAGCCGGTAATCCGCGGCTACCGAACCGCGCAGCGGTCCCATCGACGTACGGACCATCGCGGCATCCAGCGGGCCGGCATAGGGCGGCTCGGACTTCCGTGGTGGCGCACTGCCGACCTGGCCGCAGCCCGCCACCACGATCGCTGCGGCCAGCACGACGGCCCACGCTTGTCGACGACGAGACGATCGGATCGGCACGAAACTCCAGCCTACGGATCAGCGAAACCACTCCCGGGATATTCGACGATCAGGGACACTGAAAAAATTGACACACGTCAAACTGAGGAGGCCGATGAGCACCCCGATCATTGACGAGGCCGCACAGGTATTCGCCGACCCGACGGCCTACGCCGACGAGCCGCGGCTGCACGCGGCGCTGACGCATCTGCGCGCAAATGCGCCGGTGTCGCTGGTCGACTGCCCCCCGTACCGACCGTTTTGGGCGATCACCAAGCACGCCGACATCATGGACGTCGAACGGGACAACATCCTGTGGATCAACGAGCCGCGGCCACTGCTCCAGACGGCGGAGAATGACGACATTGCGTGCGCTCAGCTGGAAGCCGGAATGGGGCTGCGCACCCTGATCCACCTGGACGACCCGCAACATCGGGTGGTACGCGCCATCGGCGCGGACTGGTTTCGTCCAAAGGCCATGCGGGCGCTGAAGGTTCGCGTCGACGAATTGGCCAAGATCTACGTCGACAAGATGATGGCGGTCGGCCCCGAATGCGACTTCGTGCAGGAGGTCGCGGTCAACTACCCGCTCTACGTGATCATGTCGCTGCTGGGCCTACCGGAATCGGACTTTCCGCGGATGCTGCGGCTCACCCAGGAACTCTTCGGTGGCGACGACGAGGAGTTCAAACGCGGCAACACCCCCGAAGAACAACTGCAGGTTCTGCTCGACTTCTTCGGTTACTTCAGTGCGCTCACTGCGTCGCGGCGCGAGCACCCGACCGAGGATCTGGCTTCGGCGATCGCCAACGCCCGCATCAACGGCGAACCGCTGTCGGATGTCGAAACGGCCTCCTACTACGTGATCATCGCCACCGCCGGCCACGACACCACCAGCGCGACGATCGCCGGTGGCCTGCAGGCGCTGATCGAAAATCCCGACCAGCGAAAACGCCTGCAAAACGACCTGGATCTGATGCCGCTGGCCACCGAGGAGATGATCCGCTGGGTCACCCCGGTCAAGGAGTTCATGCGCACCGCCACCGCAGACACCGCGGTGCGCGGGGTTCCGATCGCCAAGGGTGAATCGGTGTATATGTCCTACGTCTCCGCCAACCGCGACGAGGAAGTGTTCGACGACCCGTTCCGTTTCGATGTCGGCCGGGATCCCAACAAACACCTGTCATTTGGGTACGGCGTGCACTTCTGTCTGGGTGCTGCGCTGGCCCGCATGGAGGTGAGCAGCTTTTTCGCCGAACTGCTGCCGCGGCTGAAATCCATCGAGTGCAGTGGCGAGCCGGAGCTCATCTCAACGATCTTCGTCGGAGGGCTCAAGCACCTGCCGATTCGGTATTCGTTGCGCTGATTTGATTTCGCTGCCGCTGTACATGAAGGAAGCCGTCGACGGCAGCACGGGCACATTCGCGGTAGTCGAAATCGGGCAGGGTGGACAGCCGGCCCAGTACCAGCGGGCCGATCAGCATGGCGATCGCCCGGGAACGGTCGATCTCACCCAACTCGGCGGCCTCCGCGCTATCGAAAATGGCATCGAACGGCGCCGCGTACTGCTGGGCGATACGTTCCCGCAGGGTGGTGATCGCCTCGCTGTCGGCACCATGGGGCTGACGAGCTTCTGGCAACTGCTCTAGATCGCCGCCCAGGGCCATCCACGACATCGCCGTCAGCATGCCCGGAGCCTCCGCTATCAAATCGGCCTCATCCTGCACCAATGCGATGAGCCGGTCGCGCAGCGAGCCCTCCGCCGGCGGCATGGGCGCCGGCGGGATCAGGCTGTTGAAAGCCGCTGCCAGCAAATCGTTTCCGCTGGGAAAGTGGCGATACAAGGTGGCGCGGGCCACATTGGCCCCACGAGTGACCGCATCGACGGTGACCGCTTTCGGGCCGCCTGAGCGCAGCAGCGCAGTGGCGGCCTCGAGCAGGCGGGCCCGCGAGCGCGCCGGCCGGGGATCGGTACTACCGCCGGTGATCGGTACCACCTCCCGTTTAAGAACGAGACTATCGGTCTACCTACGAGACTATTAGTCTCGAAAGCACCTTCATCGCCGAAGAGAGGCGCGCCACGATGGTCGATACCTTCACCCGGCCTGATCAGCGTACCGATGCGACGGCCATCGGCGGTACCACCCGGGCCCGAATCTGGACACTGGCCGTGGCGTGCATGGGCGTGTCGCTGGTGATCGCGTCGATGGTCGCACTGAACACCGCACTGGGCGATATCGCCGTAGCTACCGCGGCGACCCAGGCGCAACTGACCTGGGTGGTCGACGGTTACACGCTGGTACTCGCATGTCTGCTGTTACCGGCCGGGGCCATCGGTGACCGCTATGGCCGCCGCGGAGCCCTGCTCATCGGCCTGGCAATCTTCGCGCTCGCCTCAGTGGCGCCGACGATATTCGACACCCCCCTGCAGATCATCGTGGCCCGGGCCGTGGCGGGTGCCGGTGCCGCCTTCATCATGCCCGCCACCCTGTCACTTTTGACCGCCGCCTACTCAAGCGACCAGCGCACCAAGGCGGTGGGAATCTGGGCCGGCGTGGCAGGCTCCGGGGGCGTTATCGGGATGCTCGGATCCGGACTACTCCTGCATTTCTGGTCGTGGCAGTCGATCTTCTGGTCCTTCGCAGGTGGTGCGGCGCTGATCTTCGTGCTGGCATGCACGATGTCGTCCTCACGCGACGACGAGGCCACCCCGCTGGACTGGGTGGGAGCGGCTTTAATCGGCGGCGCCGTCGCGGTTTTCGTACTCGGTGTGGTCGAAGCACCCGCGCTGGGATGGAGCGACCCGCTGGTCTATGGATCGCTGGGTGCAGGCGTGGCGCTGGCGGCGATCTTCGGATTCGTCGAGGTGCGACGTCGCCATCCCCTGCTCGACGTCCGATTGTTCCGCAGACCGGACTTCGCCACCGGAGCCGCGACGATCACCGTCTTCTTCATGGCGATGTTCGGCTTCTTCTTCGTGATGATGCAGTACGTCCAACTGGTGATGGGCTACAGCCCAATCCAGACCGCGATCGCGTTCAGCCCGCTGATGCTGCCAATGCTGACGCTGTCCGTGTTGTCCGGCTGGTACCTGCCACGGCTTGGCCTGCGGCTGGTGATCCTCCCCGGCCTACTGCTGATATCGGTCGGCTTCCTCTGGATGCGCGCCCTCGACTTGAATTCACCGTACTGGGATATGGTGTGGCCGTTGCTGGTCATCAGCACCGGGATCGGATTCTGCACGGCGCCAACGACATCAGCCATCATGGCGGCTGTGCCGGACGAGAAACAAGGCGTTGCCTCGGCGGTCAATGACACCACGCGCGAACTGGGTGCGGCCCTCGGCATCGCCCTGGCGGGCTCGATCCTGGCGGCAGGGTACGGCCACCTCGTCACACCCCACCTGGCCGCCTTTCCCGAACCGCTTCGCGGCCCGGTCTCACATTCGTTGGCTCAGGCACTGAACATCTCCAAACACATTGGGCCGCAGAGAAGCCAGCTCGTTGACCTCAGCCGGACCGCATTCCTGCAGGCGATGCAGTCCTCATTTCTGGTGCTTGCGGTCATCATCGCCGTCGCTGCCCTGCTCATCGCCGCCTGGGCGCCGGGCCGCGACGGGCAGCAGTTGCGCCCGGTACGCCGACTCCTGTCCAGCCGGCGCGGGCGCCACCGCAGCTGAGCTCACTCGACGAACTCCGCAGCGCGGTGTCCGAGCATCACGATCGTGGCGTGCGGCCCCCGGCTGGTGATCGTCGGCAGCACCGAACCGTCAATCACCCACAGGCCGTCGATACCGAGCACTCGGCACCGCTGATCGACCACGGCGCCCGGGTTGCGCTCATTGCCCATCGGTGCGCTGCCGCATAAGTGCTGCGACGTCGCCCAGGTAGGTTCACCGACTTGCCCGACCAGTTCTCGGGCAAGTTCACTTCCTTGCCGCAGCGCGGCAATGTCGTCGGGCTCACTGTCGTAACGGTGCTCGATACGCGGCTGCACATCCGGGTCGGCGGACACCAGCGTGATACGCCCCCGCGACCGCGGCTGCATGAGTGCCACGCCGATATGCGGCCAATCCGGATGCCCTACGGTACCGTCACCGACCATTGCCACGAAACCACCAGTGTACGGCCGTATCTCGATGTCGTCAGAAGTGCTCAGCAGTACCTCGATTACCGGCCGACCAGCTGCAGTCACCCAGTTGGTCGGCAATACCCATTCCGGATGGTCGCTGCACGCCATTCCGACCGGCAACGGCGCCACCACATCCACCCCGACGGCGTTCAGCATGACCTCATCACCGATACCGGAAAGCATCAACAGATGTGCTGATTCGATCGCACCGGCGCACAATATGATTCGATCAGCCGCAGCGGAAACCGGACCGCCCGGCCCAATCGCATCCACTCCGGCCGCGCGTCCGCCGGAAAACCGTAACCGCACCGCCCGGGTCTGCGTCAGCAGGGAAAGGTTGGGGCGCCCCAGGGCCGGTATCAGGTAGCCGCTGCCCGGCCCGGTGCGTACGCCGTCGACGATGTTCAGCGGCACCGCACCCACACCGGACGGCATCGCAGGCCCGACGTCGTTGAGGTCATCGATCCAGGAAAATCCAGCCTGCTGCGCGGCATCCACGAATAATGCCGTGCTGCCGTTGATTTCGGTTGTCCGGCGTACCGGAATCGGACCGCTGCGGCCGTGGGCCGGCCCAGTGAAATCCAGGTCCGTCTCGATAGCACGAAAGTGACCGACGACGTCCGACCACGCCCAACCGGGTAGCGCGTACCCGTCGAAGTCGCGTGGCAGGCCGCGACAGAAGTAACCGCCGTTGACGGCGCCGGAACCGCCGACCGTGGCGCCGCGCATGATCGCCGTCCGACGCGCCGGGCGCTCGGTGAGTTGCGTCTGGTAGCGCAGCACCAGTGGACTCGCGGCGCCGATCGGAAGCTGCAGCCCATTAGCGGTCAGAGCCAGTAACGCCGCGTCGGCGAGACTCACACCGGCTTCCAACACCGTCACCGCACAGCTGGGATCGGCGGAAAGCCGTTCGGCTACCACCGATCCGGCGCTTCCCGCACCGATGATCAGCACATCACTGCGCAGGGCGGCGGTGATCAACTGGCCGGTCAGACTCGGATCTGCGGCTTGAGCGGTCGGATATTCCGTTCGCGCACCACTCCGTACCACAACCCGAGTCCGTAGGCCAGGTCGTCGAGGCGCTTGAGCAGCAGGTAGGTCACCAGTCCTATCCGTCTGGAATCGTCATCGTCGGTTCCGCCGCGGTTGAGCCAGTCGACCACGCCGTCGACGACGGCAGCTATCACCACGACGCGGCGACAGTGCTGGGACATGATCGCCGCGACCAATGCGAGCGGCCAGTAATGCCGGCAGATCGCCGATGCCAGTTGCAGTGCCGCCGACCACAGTCCCCGGATAGTGACCACCAGGACATCCGCGATCCGGGTCTCGGTGCCCCGTATCGACCTGGCCATCCGCCGGCCGGTCAGTGTGGCGATCAGCAGCGACGCCATATATCCCAGCCCGGACCCGACGGCCATCAACACCCAGGCCGCCAGCGCCCAACCGGAGATGAGCAGCGGCGCTGTCTTGTCCGGGTGACGCGCCGATAGCGGCGCCGCTGAGCCACCGTAAAACGCTTTGCGCACAAACCAATCCCGCAAATCGGTGCGATGGTCGTGGGCGACCAGCGCTATCGGCTCATACCGCAGCCTGGCACCCGCTTCGACGAGCCGCCAGCAAAGATCGACATCCTCGCCAGCGCGCAGCGTTTCGTCGAATCCGCCAACCGCGCACAGCGCGGACCGGCGACAAACGATCGCCGCACTGGGGACATACGACACGGTCGTATAGGGAATGACCGGCGCTTCCTGGTGCCCGAGGTCCAGCGACGAGCGCACCGCCTCGTACCGCTCCACCAGATTGTCGCTTTGTGTCAGGCCGACGATGCGCGGCGCGACCAGCGCGACGGTTGGGTCACAGAAGTGACCGAGCAGGGCTTCCAGCCAGCCGCGCCGCGGGACCACGTCGGAGTCCATAAAAGCGACGAAATCGGTTGTGCACACCCCGAACCCAGTATTGCGAGCCGCGGCCGGACCTCTAGCGTGAGAGTGGCGCAGCACTTCAACATCACAGTGCATATCGGAAACGTCCTCGCGCTTAAGAGGTTCCGACGAACCGTCATCAACGACGATGACTCGAAGCCCGCGCAACGCGGAGACTAACCGACAGACACCAGAAGCGTTGTCCCGCACCGGGATCACCACGGTGACATCTCGATGCGACGGCCCACCAGCCGGTCGGGGGTGTGCAACCGTCGCATCCAGCAGGGTCCGCGCCAGCTGTGCGCTGACGGCGTCGTGAACCTTTAGGCGGCCGTCGGCCAGCATGTCCTGTGCGGCCGGCGCCAGCCGCAGCAGCCGGGTCGGAGACCCACCCAGCAGCGCGGAGCCCTGGCCGAGCACCCGGACCCGTCGGTCGACTTGGACAGCAAACCCGTCGGGCAACCGGGTCGCGGTCATCTCAGCATCCCGTCGGCGCCCGGTGCCCACCGCGCCACCCGGCGCAGGCACCGTTCCACCATTTCTGCGAGCATTCGCTGGCCGTCGGCTGCGGTTGCCGTGGTCGGATCTCCCAGCACGCCCACCTCGCTGACCGCGGCCACTCCCCCGGCACGCATCGCCGGCAGCAGGGCGGACAGTGGCGCACCGTTACCCGCACACCACCGGTCGGCGCGCACCTCGGCAGGCGAAATATGCAGCAGTAGCGAGGTTTCGGTGTGGCCGGCGTGTGCATCGGCACCGGACGCGGTGCAGGCACACCAAGCGGCGTCGCGGCCCTCCGATCGCAGCAGGGCCACCGCACGGCCCAGGGCGGTGATATTGCCGCCGTGGCCGTTGACGAAGATCAGCCGCGGTGCCCAACAGGTGGCCGACCTGCCGTACTCCACCAGCAGCGTGGCCAGGGCCTCGGTGCCGATGGAGACCGTCCCGGGAAAGCTCTGGTGCTCGCCGCTGTCGCCGTATCCGATGGCCGGTGCCACCAGCCACTGCCACCCACTGCCGCACGCCGGCGCGTCGGCGAGGCGTGCCACGATCCCGCGGGCGACCGCGGTCGCGATCCGGGTGTCGGTGTCCAGCGGCAGGTGAGGCCCGTGCTGTTCGGTGGATCCCACCGGGATGATCACAGCGGTCGACGTGCCTTGTAGGTCACTCGACGGCGAGCTGCCGAGTTCCCCGAGGACCGCCACCCGCCGATCGTAAGACGAATTCACCTGGCGTGCATCGGTTGTTGGTTGTCTGGTGGAATTTCTTTTGGTAGCTTGCGATTGTTTCGCCACGCTCTTCCGCCCAGCAACGTCCGCCACCGGCGTATCAGGCTTCCCTCTGGTGGCGATGTGGTGCGACTGCATTCCTCAGGTCGGGGACACCCCGAGTGTGCGAGCAAACCCGGGCGGCACCACGACGTCGTCCGGACCGAGGTCGTGCACCGACGCGCGCCCGAGGCCCATCAGCGCCGAATCGATACCGCCGCGAAGTACGTCGAGTACGTTCTCCACGCCCGCTTGCCCGGCGGCCGCCAGGCCCCACAGGTATGCGCGGCCGATCATCACCGCCCGCGCTCCCAATGCCAGCGCCTTGACGACGTCGCCGCCGCGCCGGACGCCACCGTCCAGCAACACCTCGATCTGGTCGCCGACCGCGTCGACGACGGCGGGCAGCGCACGGATCGTGGCCGGCGTTCCGTCCAGGTTGTTGCCGCCATGGTTAGACACCGAGATGGCCGAAACACCGGCATCCACAGCCTTTTTCGCGTCATCGACGCGCATCACGCCTTTGAGCATGAACGGGCCCCCCCACAGCTCCCGCAGCCAGGCGATGTCCTCCCAGGTGGCCGGTGGTGTAGCCATCCACTCGCCATAGGCGGCGAAGAACGGCGGCCCAGGTTCGCCGCGGCGCGCCTGGTTGGGCACCCGCAGGTTCGGTGGGCGCAGCGTCTTGCCGAAGTTCCACAGCCAGCCCGGCCGGGTGATCGCCTGCGGCGACAACCGCAAGATGGTCCGTAGGTTCATCTGTTCGGGGATCTTGGGGCTGCCCCAGTCCCGCCCGTGTGCGAATGTCCAGTCGGTGGTGACGATGAGGCCGACCGCACCGGCCTGGCGCGCCCGTTCGACCCGCGCGGCGATCGCGTCGCGCCCGCCCAGCCAGTACACCTGGAAGAACAGCTTGTCGTTTGCGGCGATGACCTCCTCGATGGGCTTGCTGGCGAATGACGACAACCCCATCGCGGTGCCGCGTGCGGCGGCTGCCCGCGCGACCGCAACCTCACCGTCCGGGTGGACCGCCTGCACGCCGGTCGGCGAGATGATCACTGGCAGCGAAATATCCTGCCCCATCACCGTTGTCGAGAGTTCACGCTTCTGGACCGCACCGACCACATGCGGTGCGAAGCCGAGCTCGCTGAAGGCCGCCACGTTGTCGGCGACGCTGATGCCTTTTTCGCTGGCGGCGAGCAGAGCGGCGTAGACCGACTTCGGCAGCCGTCGCTTCGCCCGTTGTTGTGCGATGGCGACCGTCTCGAACCAGGTGTCGCGGGCCATGGTTAAACGGGGCTTTCGTTGCAGGGTCGTTTGGACAATATGAGGGGCACCGGTCCGCTGCTGCGCCGGCCGTGGGAGTGGTCACCGGCCGGACGCGGCTTGTGGCGTTCACTGGTGAGCGCCGGCGCGCCATGGCCTTGCACGCATTCCGGATCCGGGCCGTCGATCGGCAGACCGGTGAAGAACTTGGCCGCCATGCAGCCGCCCCGGCAGCTGTCGTAGTGGCCGCAGCTGCCGCAGGCACCGGCCGACTGTGGCTCGCGCAGCTCACGAAACAGCGGGGCGTTCTTCCAGATGTTGTCAAACCCGCCGCCGGACAACACGTTTCCAGCGAGGAATCGATCATGGATGGCGAATGGGCAGGCGTAGACATCGCCCACCGGGTCGATCAGGCAGACCACCCGTCCGGCTCCGCACATGTTCAGGCCGGCCAGCGCGCCCGGTTCGCCGAGCCCCGAGAGGTGGAAGAAGGAGTCGCCGGTCAGCACTCGCTCTCCCTTGGCGACTAGCCAGTCGTAGAGCTGAATCTGTTGCCCCGCGGTCGGGTGCAGATCATCCCAGACTTCGGCGCCGCGACCGGATGGTCGCAACCGGGTGATGCGCAGGGTGGCACCGTAACTGCTGGCCAGCGCGGCGAATTCATCGAGCTGGTCGACGTTGTGCCGGGTCACCACCACCGAGATCTTGGCGTCTTTGAACCCTGCGTCCGCCAGATTCTGCAGCGCACGTGTCGCCATGGCGTACGACCCGGGACCGCGCACGGCGTCGTTGACGTCGGCCGTCGCGCCGTCCAACGAGATCTGGACGTCGACGTAATCGCTGGCGGTCAACCGGGCGGCCACCTGCGGGTTTATCCGCACGCCGTTGGTAGAGAATTTCACGCCGACGTGGTGGGCGGTGGCGTAGTCCACCAGCTCCCAAAAGTCGGACCGCACAGTCGGTTCGCCGCCGCCGATATTCACGTAGAACACCTGCATGCGTTCCAGCTCGTCGATGATGTCCTTGCAAGCCCGGGTGGACAGCTCGCGCGGATCGCGTTTGCCCGACGACGACAAACAGTGCACGCACGCCAGGTTGCAGGCATACGTCAACTCCCAGGTCAGGCAGATCGGTGCGTCGAGCCCGTGCTCGAACTGCTCGATGAGGCGAGGTACGACCGCGGTCATTGGTTCGCTTCCGTTGCTTCCCTGGGCACCAGCATGTTCGAGCCGGCCAGTACACCCAACGCGTGCAGATACTGCGGCTCCGCTGCGTCATCGACTCCGGCGGCGCGACAGGCGGCCCGCACGTCGGGATGATCGCCCAGCGACTGGACGACGGTGACAATGGTGCGGTTCTTCAGGAACGACAACTTGCGGGTGCCGAAGTGATACAGCAACGCGCCGAACGGTTCGGGTCGCACAGCCACCTGCGGATGTAACCGCCACCCGGCATCGGGGTCGAAGATCTGCGCAGCAGTCGGCACGGTCAGTAGACCCCGCACATGCCGTCGATGGACACCTCTTCCACCAGGATCTCGGTAACGAGCTCGGCTTCGGTGTCGATCTGCTGGTTTTGCTCCATGAGGTTTGCCTTTCGTCGTCAGTGCTCGACAATGTGCGTCGAGCCGGTCAGAATGTTCGTCAGAATATGGCATCGAGTGCCAGAACGGAAGAGGGCCCCTGGAAAGGTGGTGCCATGTTGCAGCACGCGCGGGTGGGCCGGCGCCGCTCGACGACACCGCACCACATCACCGACGTGGCGCTCGAATTGTTCGCCGCACGCGGGTTCACACAGGTGAGCGTCGACGACGTCGCTCACGCGGCCGGGATCGCGCGCCGTAGTCTGTTCCGCTACTACGCCTCGAAGAACGCAATTCCCTGGGGCGACTTCGACGCCCACCTGCAGCACCTACGGGAGCTGCTCGACAACGTGGACCCACAGGTGCCGTTGGGTGCAGCGCTGCGGGCAGCGCTGTTGGCGTTCAACACCTTCGGCGAGTCGGAAACCGCGCGGCACCGGCTGCGTATGCGGGTGATCCTGCAAACCGCGGAGTTGCAGGCGTATTCGATGACGATGTATGCCGGCTGGCGCGAGGTCATCGCCGAATTCGTGGCACGCCGGTCCGGCGCCGAACCCACTGACCTGGCGCCGCAGACCGTTGCGTGGATGATGCTCGGTGTCGCGCTGAGCGCCTACGAGCACTGGCTGGACGACGAATCCGTATCGCTGAGGCAGGCGCTTGGGGACGCATTCGACGTCGTCGGGGCCGGGCTGGGCGACCCGGACCGGTGAGTGGCGACCGCTTGCTGCGGTCCCTGCGGCTGCAGGGGCGGGCGTGTGCCGAGCTCGGCTCCCCGATGTACGGTGACCTGCTCGGCCAACTGGCCGGCGACGTCGACGCCGGCGGCGTCTTCGCCGATATCCTGTCGGGCCACCAAGACGCGCCCGCACGGTTGGCGGTGCCGCTGCGACTGCTCGGCGGCCTGCACCGGCTGGTTCTCGACGGGCGCGCGCCATCGCTACGCCGCTGGTATCCGAGCACCGGTGGTAGCTGGAACGCCGAGGCGGCCTGGCCGGATATCGCACTGGCCGCCGCCGACCATGCCGAGGCGCTCCGCACCGCCCTCGGCCAGCCGCCGCAGACCAACGAAGTAGGCCGGTCCGCGGCACTGATCGGCGGTCTGCTGATCTTGTCACGCCGATTCGGTTTGCCGATAAGGCTTTTCGAGATCGGGTGCAGCGCCGGGCTCAACCTGCGCGCCGACTGCTACCGATACCGCCATCCCGGTGGGCAGTGGGGCCCGGCCGACTCGCCGGTGATCATCGACGACGCCTGGCGTGGCCGGCTGCCGCCGGCCGCTACCCCGCGGATCGTGGAGCGGCACGGCTACGACATCGCCCCGGTCGATGCCACCACCCGCGACGGGGAGTTGACGCTGCTGAGCTACGTCTGGGCCGATATGACCGCCCGGCTGGATCGGCTGCGCGGCGCGATCCGGGTGGCTCGCGACGTCGCGGCGCCACTGCACCGCAGCAGTGCCGCCGAGGCTGTCGCCGGCCTGGCCGTCGCGGAGGGCGCGCTGACCGTGCTGTGGCATTCGATCACCAGGCAATACCTCTCCGCCGAGGAACAGGCGGCCGTGGCGGCCGGGATCGATGCACTGGCAACCGGCGCGCACGCCGGCGCACCGTTCGCCCATCTGATGCTGGAGCCGCAACGGCGAGCACCCGATGCCGCGGTGGAGTTCGTGGTGCGGGCCCGCAGCTGGCCGGACGGCGACGACGAGCTGCTGGCCGACTGTACGCCGTTCGGGGTGCCGGTGACGTGGACCTAACGTCGTCCCCCGCGAGCGTGCGCGTCCCAGTGGCGTGCGGAAAAACTCCGGGTTGGCGCACGCTCGCGACGAAAAAATGACCACACGCGTCGGAGTTCGCGCCGCCAGCGCGACGATAGAGGTGTGAGCGCCGAACCGGACCCGACGGATGCTCCGCGCACACTGCTGGCGCTGTACGACCAGGCGCTGCCGGTTGTGTACGGGTATTTCATTCGCCGCTGCGGCGATCGCGGAACAGCCGAGGACCTGACGTCGGAAACATTTCTGGCGGCGATGGACGCCGCCCGGAAGACCGAGCCGCCGCCGATCGCGCTGCCGTGGCTACTCGGCGTGGCCCGGCACAAGCTCGCCGACCACTACCGGCGCCGACACCACCGATTCACGGTGCCGGTCGCCGAGCTACCCGAGCCGGTCGACGAGGGTGAGGACTGGGACGCCGAATTGGATCGCATCGTCGCCGAAACCGTGCTGGCGCGGTTGTCCGAGCCGCACCGCACGGTGCTGGCGCTGCGGTATATGGACGACTGCTCGGTGCCCGAGTGTGCCGAGCTGATCGGACGCACGGTGCATGCCACCGAGGCGCTGCTGGTCCGGGCCCGGCGGGCCTTCAAAGCGCACTACACGGAAGGAGGCACGTCATGAGTCGGCGCAGTGACCCGCTGGACGTGCTGCACACCGATGACCTTCCGGTGCAGCCCGACCCGGGATTCGCCGCGCAACTGCGTCGACGCCTGGAATCGGCATTGTCCTTGCCTGCTGGAACCGAAGGAGTTGTGATGACTGGTGTTGCCGCTGCGCTTTCCGAGCTGACCGAGCCATCCGCGAACGCCGGTACCGCCGCTTCGCGCGCCGCGGCGCTGCCGTATCTGTGCGTCGCCGATGCGCGACGGGCCATCGATTGGTACGCCGACGCGTTCGACGCCATCGTGGTCGGGGACCCAATCGTGATGGATGACGGGCGAATTGGGCATGCCGAGCTGGCGATCGCCGGCGGTGTGTTGTACCTGGCCGATGAATACCCCGAACTTGGGCTGAAAGCCCCTGCTGCTGGCGCGGTCTCGGTGAGCCTGATGTTGCACGTCGCCGACACCGACGCGGCGCTACGGCAGGCCGGTGAGCACGGCGCCACGATCGAGCGCGAACCCTACGAGAACTACGGTGCACGCAACGCGACGATCATCGATCCGTTCGGCCACCGCTGGATGCTCAGCGGACCGACGAAGACAGCCGTCGCGCACATTCAGCACGGCGATATCGGCTACGTGTCGGTGTGGAGTCCCGACGCCGACTGCGCCGCTGCCTTCTACGGACATGTGCTCGGCTGGACCTACGATTCCGAGTCGCACCGGGTGACGAATACCGAACTGCCGACGGGAATTTACAGCGTCGACGGAGATCCCACGTTGTTGTGCTGCTACGCCGTCACCGATGTGCAGGCCGCCCGGCGCGCCATCGCCCAGGCAGGCGGCACACCGGGTGAGGTGCGCCAGTCCGACTACGGCACGATCATGGACGCGACCGACTCACAGGGCGTCGCATTTTCGGTCTACGAGCCACCTGCCGGCCGGAAACGGCCGGAGCTCAACGGATCCGGCCCCGGCGAGCTGTCCTACGTCACCTACGAAGTGCCGGACTCTGCGCTTTTCCGCGATTTCTACGGCCCAGTGCTGCACTGGACCTTCGAGCTGGGCCACATCCACGACGGCTGGCAGGTGACCGCCGCCCATCCGATGGCCGGCGTCGCCGGCGGCAGCGCCCGCCCGATCACGGTTCCGATGTGGACGGTCGCCGACATCGATGCCGCCGTCTCCCGGGTTCGCGAGGCCGGCGGCACCGTGCTGGCCGAGCCGGCCCGTCAGCCATACGGAATCACCGCGGAGTGCACCGACGATCAGGGCGGCCGCTTCTATCTGGGTCAGCTCTAGGGTCGTTGTCGGTCAGCCCAATACCTCCGAGATTGCTGCTCCGGCAGCAATTTTGGCCCGGGCCTTCATGACTTTGGCGGGCATGCCGCCGCCGACGACACCGACCACCACGCCGTCGCGTTCGTAGTACGCGAGGAACTTGCGGCCGTCGTCCGCGACCAGGTGCACGGTGTCGGTGGCATGTGGCTCACCCAGGCACTGGATCTTGACGTCGTACTGGTCGCTCCAGAAGTATGGGACGATGACGTTCGGCGGCACGTCACCGCCGAGCAGCGCGGGCACCACGACGCGCGCTTGCTCGGCAACATTGCTCCAATGCTCCACTCGCACTTGGTGTCCCATCGGGTTACGCCAGGATGCGACGTCACCGAGCGCCCACACGTTGGGCGCGCTGGTACGTCCGGCGGCATCGCAGATCACGCCGTTGTCGACTTCGATGCCGCTGCCGTCAAGCCAATCGGTCGCAGGCCGTGACCCGATCCCGACCACCACCAGGTCGGCGGCCACCTCGGCGCCGTCGGTCAGCACGACGGTCTCGACATGCCGGTGTCCGCGCACCTCCGCCACCCCGACCCCGGTACGCACGTCGACACCCTCAGCGCGGTGCAGCCGCGCCACCAGCTCACCGATCTGCACGCCGAGCACGGACGCCAGCGGCGTCGGCTGCGGCTCGACCAGCATCACGTCCACGCCCAAACCGCGCAGGCTTGCCGCAACTTCGCAGCCGATGAAGCCGGCGCCCACGACGACGGCGCGGCGGGCAGCAGCTGCGTGGTGGCGCAGCGCGAGGCTCTCGTCAACCGAACGCAGCAGCCGGATGCCCTCCAGGTCGGGGAACGCCGGAATGCGCCGCGGCACCAGCCCGGTCGCGATGACCAACTGGTCGTAGCCGAGCGCGGAGCCGTCGTCGAGCGTTATCGTTTGCGCCGCGGTGTCCAGGCTGGTGGCCGCAGATCCCAGCCGCAGCGTGATGTTGTGCTCGTCGTAGAACTCGCGTGGCTTGAGAGTCACGTCGTCGACCTCGCTACGCAGCATCTCCTTGGACAGCGGCGGCCGGTCGTAGGGCAAATGCACCTCGTCGCTGAGGATGGTCAGCGAGCCGGTGTAACCCGCTTTGCGCAGTTGTTCAGCGGTCCGGGCAGCCGCCAGCCCCCCGCCGACGATCACGACTCCGTTGTCTTCGCTATTCCCCACGTCGACTTCATACACGATGGCTGCGGTCAGTACTTCAAGGCGCCCTTGTCGACCGGGATCTGCGCGCCCGACAACGTCCCGGAACCGTCGCCGGCCAGCCAGGCCACCACATCGGCCACCTCGTCGGGCGACATGAACCCCCTGGGCTGCAACGGCATTGGCGGGAAGCTGTGCACATAATGAGGATACTGGGCAAACAGCTTCATCATCGTGTCGTCGTCGATCATCGGGGAGTCCACCGAATACGGGTGGATCGAATTGACCCGGATACCGAATTCACCCAGCTCCAGCGCCAGCGTGTTGGTCAGACCGACCAGACCGTACTTGGACGCCGCATAGTGTCCATTGCCCGGTGTTGCCTTCAGCCCGGCCGCTGAACTCACCACGATGATCGAGCCGCCCTTGCCGGCCTCGATCATCGCCGGGATTGCGGCGCGCAATGTGCGCCAGGTGCCCGTCAGGTTGGTGTCGATGACGGTGTTCCACTGCTCGTCGGACAGTTCCCACAGCCTGCCCCAGTTCAGCACACCGGCATTAGCCACCACGATATCGAGCCGACCGAATTGCTCCGCGCCGTCGGCGACCAACTGACGCAGCGCCGCGTCGTCGCGGACATCTGCCTCCCGAGCCAGCACCTTGCGGCCCTCAGCCTCGACGGCACGCACGGTCTCGGCGAGGTCCTCCGGAGTCGCCGCGCGGTAGGTGAGGATGTCGGACGCCGGCGCGCAGATGTCCAGCGCGATGATGTCGGCGCCCTCCCGCGCCAGCCGCACGGCGTGCGAACGACCCTGACCACGGGCAGCACCCGTGACGAATGCCACCCGTCCTTGCAATGTTCCCGACACAGACACCTCTTTTCGCCGACTGCCGACCAGGCTAGCAGCGAAACTGAAACGTGTTCTAGTCAGATCTCGGCGATGATCTCTGCGCGCTTGCTGGCGTACTCCTGGTCGGTTACCGCGCCGGAACGGCGCAGTGCCTCCAACTCCTGCAGCAGCACCGGATTTGTGCTCAAGCCGCAAGTCGTGTTGTCCTCTTCCAGGGTGAACTGCGCAGGCACCAGACCATTGACCAAAGCGCTTCGCTCCCAGTCGATTCGGTATTTCTCCGTCGCGGGATCGCCCAACACCACCAGCTTGCGCGCGGTGATGTTGCCAAGTCTGGTGACGCTGGCGATGACCCGGTGATCTGCGCCAGCGCCAGAACTCCGCTTTCTTCGAGCGTGGCGGACAGGGCTGCCGATTTCGCGCCGGAGTTGGCCAGCGCCAGCGCAATCAGCACGTCGGCCGCGGTGACCAACAGGCCGACGTAGAACATCCACTTCAGCAGGTTTTCCTGCCCGGTGGCGAAGTACACGGCCAGAAAGATCGGTCCGACCAGCCCGCCGCACAGCAACACGAACAACTGCGATTTCAGATAGCGCCACAACATGTGCGGGATAGTAGCGCCCAACGTGAAGCGGCGCTCACTCTTTCGGATGAGCGCCGCTCGCGCAGAAACTACTTGACGATCTTGGTGACTCGGCCGGCGCCGACGGTGCGTCCGCCCTCGCGGATCGCGAAGCGCAGACCCTCGTCCATGGCGACGGGCTGGATCAGCTTCACCGAGATGTCGGTGTTGTCACCGGGCATCACCATCTCGGTGCCCTCCGGCAGCGTCACCACACCGGTCACGTCGGTGGTGCGGAAGTAGAACTGCGGACGGTAGTTGTTGAAGAACGGCGTGTGCCGGCCGCCCTCG
>NZ_JBOHHI010000024.1:0-9349 GCF_050700595.1 Mycobacterium sp. | reverse complement strand
TCAGCACCCGGGTGAACGTCTTGCCGTCCTTGTCCACCTCAGCGGCCAGGTCGCCCTTGTTCAGGCCCAGCCAGTTGCGGTAGGCGCCGACCTTGTCCTCGGCGTCGACGGCGGACACGGCATCCTCGAAGTCGATGATCGTGGTGACCGCCGACTCGAGCACGACGTCCTTGATGCCGGCGGCGTCGGTCTTGCCGATCGGCGAATCCGGGTCGATCAGGATCTCGATGTGCAGCCCGTGGTTGCGCAACAACACCGACGTCGGCGACCCGGGCTCGCCCGTGTGGCCGGCGAACTGGCCGGGGTTGGCCAATCCTCGGGACAACTCGTCTCCGCGCAGGGTGACCAGCAACCGACCGTCGTCGACGGCGAAGCCGGTGGCGTCGGCGTACGACCCCGATGACAACGGCACCGACTCGTCGAGGAACTTTCGGGCGTAGGCGATCACCTTGTCGCCGCGCACCGGGTTGTAGCCGGTGCCTGGTTCGGCGCCATCGCTTTCCGGGATCGTGTCGGTGCCGTACAGCGCGTCGTAGAGCGAGCCCCAGCGGGCGTTGGCGGCGTTCAGCGCAAACCGCGCGTTGGTGACCGGGACCACCAACTGCGGGCCGGCTGTCGTGGTGATCTCCGGGTCGACACCCGATGTGGTGATCGTGAAGTCGTCGGGTTCGGGGACCAGGTAGCCGATGTCGGTGAGGAACCGGCGGTAGGCCTCGGGGTCGTGCGGATCGATGACGCGATGACGGTGCCATTTGTCGATCTGGGCCTGCAGCTCGTCACGGCGCGCCAGCAGACCCTGGTTCTGGGGGGTCAGGTCGGTGACCACCTTGTCGACGCCGGCCCAGAAGCTGTCCGGGTCGAGGTCGGTGCCGGGCAGAGCCTCGGTGTTGATGAAGTCATACAGCACTCTGGCGACGCGCAGGTTCCCCACCGACACGCGGTCCGTCATCGTTCCTCCCTGGTTGGCAATGAGCTCAGCTTACCGGCCGGTATCCCGCCTACCCGTAATTGGCGACCCGCAGCACCTGCACGGCGATTCAGTAATGCCTGACAGCGGCGCAGCAGGCCGGCACGCAGCTCGGCGGCGTTACCGGCAATCACCGTTTGCATCCGGACGTATTCGGCTCGGCCGGGCGGTGTTTCGATACGGATCGGCGAGTAGCCGAATTCCGAAAGATCGTAAGGGCTGGCCCGCATGTCGAGTTCTCGTGCACGGTGGGCCAGTTCGAAGCAAGACGCGATGAGTCCCGATTCGATGAGCGGCTCCATTTTGGAGCAGAACTTGTAGAGATCCATCGCTGCATGAAGACAACCGGGTTGCTCGCGGTCGAGCTGAGTTGACCGGTATGCGTCGTAGTGGGTGCAGCGCAGCGCCAACGCTTCGACGACTTCCTCGGTGCCGTCACGGCCAAGGCGCAACGGGACTCGCGAGTGCCGGACATCGCCGCTGCGGTACACCATCGCCCATTCGTGCAGCCCGAAGCAGGACAGCTGCGCGGGGCGACCGGCCGTTGCCTGCAGCAGCCCGGCGATGTGCTCGATCGTGTCGCGGCGTCGATCGAGAAACGCGGGATCCGCGGTGATGCCGTGCCCGCAGTGGGCAAAGCCCCGATAGGTGGCGTATTCGTCGGCGCCCGCGAGCACGATCCCGAAGCCGGGGTGCCAACGCAGCAGCTGGCCGGGACGGTGGGCGTAGTAGGTGAACAGAAAGTCGATCACCGCCAGGATCCGCGCCCGGTGTGCGTCCCGCTCACGCATCCACTCCGCGGCCGGCACCACGTAATTCGTCGACTCCGCGCACGAGTGGTCCTCACACACGCTGCGTCTCATCACGCACCGCGCCGAAGAGGTCCTGCACCAGATCCTCCAGCGCCACCATCGCGACGACGCCGCCGTCGTCACCGGTGACCAGCGCCAGGTGGCTGTTGCGGTGGCGCATCCGCGACAAGGCCTCGGGCAGCGGCATCGACGCGGGGAACTCCGGCAGCGGGCGCACTGCCGCCAGGTCGACCACAGCCTGCGGATCTTGCTGTTCTGAGAGGCCGAGCGACAGCACGTCCTTGATGTGCAGGTAGCCGATGAACCGCCCATCGACGTCGGTCACCGGAAACCGGGAGTAACCGGTATCGGCCAGTGCCTGTTCGACGGCCGCGACCATCGGTCCGCGGCCGGCCGCGGCCACCGGCACCGCGCAGATCGCGGCGGCCGGCATGGCGACGTCGGCGACCATCCGGTTGCGAATCTGCAGCGCCCGGGTCAACCGGGTGTGCTCCTCATGGTCCAGCAGGCCTTCCGATACCGATTCGGCGATCATCTCGGACAACTCGACGGTCGAGACAGTGACGTCGAGCTCGTCGCGAAGCGGCACCCGGCACAACCGCAAAACCCCGGTGGCACACCAGTTGTAGAACGCGATGAAGGGGCGGGCGGCCCGCACATACACCAGGTAGGGCGGAACCAGCAGCATCGCGGCCCGCTCCGGACCGGCGAGCGCGATGTTCTTCGGCACCATCTCGCCGAGCAACACGTGCAAGGTCACCACGATCGCCAGCGCGACCACGAATGACACCGTGTCCAGCAGCGCATGCGAGATCCCGAACATCTTGAACGGTGTCCGCAGCAGATCGGCGACTGCGGGCTCGCCGATCCGCCCGAGCAGGATCGACGCCACGGTGATCCCGAACTGTGCACCGGCGAACATCAAGGGCAGCCGCTCACCCGCCCGGATAACGGTGACCGCGCTTGCCCGGCCTTGCTCGGCCCGCGCTTCCAGGCGGTCGCGGCGCACCGAGATCAGCGAGAACTCCGCACCCACAAAGAAGGCATTGGCGGCCACCAAACCGATGGTGGCCAGTACTGCCAGCAGGTCGGTCATCGGCGGGCCCTGCCGGAGTCGGTCCGGGGCCGCAGCTTCGTCAGCTCGAGCAGGTCGATGCGCCGGCCGTCCATTCGCACCACCCTGGCCTGCCAGGCCGGCGAGGCGACGAATAGTCCGCTGGACTCGACCGCGGTCAGATCGACCGATTCGCCGGCCACCGGAATGTGTCCGAGTTCTCGAAGCACCAGACCGGCGATCGTCTCGTATTCACCCTCAGGAGCGCGGTAACCGGTTACGGCGGCCACTTGGTCAATGCGCAACAGCCCCGATACCCGCCACCCGTTATCGGCAGCCACCACGTTCGGGGTGGCGCTGTCGTGTTCGTCACGGACATCGCCGACGATTTCTTCGATCAAGTCCTCGGTGGTTACCATGCCGGCGGTGCCGCCGTATTCGTCGACAACCAGCGCGGTTTGCAAGCCGTTGGCGCGGAGCCGGCTCATTACCGCATCGCCGTCGAGGGTCGACGGCACCACGGCGGCCGGCTGGGCGACCGCGGTGAGCCGGGTGCGCGCCCGTTCGCCGGGCGGCACCTCGAAGACTTGCTTGATGTGCACGATACCGACGGTCTGATCGAGGTCGCCGTCGACGACCGGAAACCGGGAAAACCCAGTCCCGGTGGCGGTCGCCACCAGGTCCGCAACGGTGTTGTCTCGTTGCAACACAACGATTTTCGACCGGGGAGTCATCAACTCTTCGGCCGTCAACGTACCGAACTGCAGTGATCGGCGCACCAGCGCGGCGGTGGCGGGATCCAGTGAACCGCTGCGCGCGGAATTACGCACCAGCGACACCAGTTCCTGTGGCGAGCGGGCCGACCGCAGCTCCTGGGCCGGCTCGATCCCCAGCTTCCGCAAAATCCAGTTCGCCGTGCCGTTGGTCAGCCGGATCACCGGGGTCATCGCCAGTGAGAACAACAGTTGCACACCGACGACGGCGCGCGCCGTGGCCAGCGGTCGGGCCACGGCAAGGTACTTGGGGACCAGCTCACCGAACACCATCGACAGCGAGGTGACGACCGCGACGGCCACGACCGCGACGATTCCGTCGGCGATCGGGTGGGGGACTCCGAGCGCACTCATCGCCGGGTGCGGCAGCTCGGCGACGAGCGGTTCGGTGAGGTAACCGGTAACCAGCGTGGTGATCGAGATACCCAACTGCGCACCGGAGAGTTGGAACGACAGGGTGTGGTGAGCGCGCCGGATGTAGTGGTCGCGGCGGGTGCCGGGGCGGGCGTTGGCCTCCACGGTGCTGCGCTCGAGGGTGGTCAGCGAAAACTCGGCCGCGACGAACAGCGCGGTGCCCGCGGTGAGCACCACGATGGCCAGCAGGCTGAGCAAGGTGACGACAAGGTGGTTCATCGGCGGCTTTGCTGTCGGGCACCGCGAGCAGACGCAAATGTACCCGAAAACCGAGCATTTTGGGCGCTTTTACGTCTGCTCGTCATGATAGCCATGGCCGTCACCAGCCGAATGGCAACGGATGGCCCTCAGCGTAGCCCGCCGCGGACTGCACACCGACCACCGCGCGCTCGTGCAACTCGGCCAGCGTCGACGCGCCGACGTAGGTGCAGGTGCTGCGCACCCCGGAGGTGATGTGGTCGATCAGGTCCTCGACGCCACCGCGGTCGGGGTCCAGCCCCATCCGCGCGGTGGAAATCCCCTCCTCGAACAACGCCTTGCGGGTGCGCTCGAACGCGCCGTCGTCCGCGGTGCGGGCTACCACCGCCCGCTTGGACGCCATCCCGTAGCTCTCCTTGTACGGCTGATCGTCACGGTCCCGCATCAGGTCACCGGGAGACTCGTAGGTACCGGCGAACCACGACCCGATCATCACGTTGGACGCTCCGGCCGCCAGCGCCAGTGCCACGTCACGAGGATGGCGCACCCCGCCGTCGGCCCACACGTATCCATCGAGTTGCCTTGCCGCTGAGGCACATTCGAGTACAGCGGAGAATTGTGGCCGTCCCACGCCGGTCATCATCCGAGTGGTGCACATCGCGCCGGGGCCGACCCCGACCTTGACGATGGTCGCCCCGGCGCCGAGCAGATCCCGAGTGCCCTCCGCCGATACCACATTGCCGCCGGCCAACGGCACGCCCAGATCCAGCGACGCCACCGTCTTGATCGCTTCCAGCGCCCGGACCTGATGTCCGTGCGCGGTGTCAATCACCAGTACGTCGGCTCCGGCCTCGACCAGGGCCTGCGCCTTGGCGGCCACATCACCGGTGATACCGACCGCCGCGCCGATCCGCAGCCGGCCCGCGGGATCGGTTGCCGGGGTGTAGACGCCGGCGCGGATCGCTCCGGTACGGGTCAGCACGCCGGCCAACGTGCCGTCGGCGCCGGTCAGCACCGCGACATCGACCGGGGCGTGTTCGAGCAAATCGAACACCGCGCGCGGCTCGGTGCCGGTCGGGGCGCTGACGAAGTCGGGGAACGCGACGTTCCGCACCCGGGTGAACCGGTCCACCCCCTCGCAGCATGATTCGGTGACCAAGCCGATCGGACGGCCTTCGGCGACCACCACCGCCGCGCCGTGTGCCCGCTTGTGGATCAACGCCAGCGCGTCGGACACCGAATCGTCGGGCGACAGCATCACCGGGGTGTCGACGACCAGGTCGCGGCTTTTGACGAAGTTCACCGTCTGCTGCACCGCGGCGATCGGAAGGTCCTGCGGCAGTACCACGATGCCGCCCCGGCGTGCCACCGTCTCGGCCATCCGGCGCCCGGCAACCGCGGTCATGTTGGCCACCACCACCGGGATGGTGGTGCCGGAGCCGTCGTAGGTGCACAGGTCGACGTCGAAACGTGACGCCACGTCCGAGCGGTTCGGCACGATGAACACGTCGTCGTAGGTCAAGTCGTACCCGGGCCGGTGCCCGCCTGAAAACCTCATCGGTGTCGCAGTATCTCCTATCCGGGTACTTCGCTGCGGTCGCCACTCCACCGCGTGTGGAACTTGCCCGGCTCGTCGATCCGGCCATAAGTGTGCGCGCCGAAGAAGTCGCGCTGAGCCTGGGTGAGCGCCGCGGGCAGCCGTTCGGTGCGCAGTGCGTCGTAGTACGACAGCGCCGAGGCGAAGCCCGGGATCGGGATACCCAGCCGGGTCGCGGTGGACACCACGCGGCGCCAGCTGTCGATCGCCGACTCGACGGCGCTGCGGAAATACGGTGCGACGACCAGGCTGGCCAGGTTGGGGTCGGTGTCGAAAGCTTCCTTGATGCGGTTGAGGAATTTCGCCCGGATGATGCAGCCACCCCGCCAGATGGTCGCCAGGTCGCCGGGGGTGATGTTCCAGCCGTACTCGGCGCTGCCGGCCTGAATCTGGTTGAAGCCCTGCGAGTACGCGACGATCTTCGAGGCGTACAGCGCCCCGCGGACGTCCTCGGTGAAGGTGTCCGGGTCGGCCGGGCGGTCACCGAGCCGGCCCGACGCCAGGCCGACGGCGGCTTTGCGCTGCTCGACCGATCCGGACAGCGCGCGGGCGAACACCGCCTCGGCAATCCCGGTCACGGGCACACCGAGGTCCAGAGCGGATTTGACGGTCCAGCGACCGGTACCTTTTTGTTCGGCCTCGTCGAGAACGACGTCGACCAGCGGTTTACCGGTTCTGGCATCCACCTGGCGCAGCACCTCGGCGGTGATCTCGACGAGGTAGCTGTCCAGGTCGCCGCGATTCCACTCGGTGAAGATGTCGGCGATCTGCGGTGCGGTCAGGCCCAGCCCGTCGCGCAGCAGCTGGTAGGCCTCGCCGATGAGCTGCATATCGGAGTACTCGATGCCGTTGTGCACCATTTTGACGAAATGCCCCGACCCGTCCGGGCCGATGTGGGTGCAGCACGGCACGCCGTCGACATGCGCGGAGATCTCCTCCAGCAACGGGCCCAGCGACTTGTACGACTCGGCGGGCCCGCCCGGCATGATCGACGGCCCGTTGAGCGCGCCTTCTTCGCCGCCGGAGATGCCGGCCCCGACGAAGTGCAGGCCGCGTTCGGCCATGGCCTTCTCGCGGCGGATGGTGTCGGTGTAAAGCGCGTTGCCGCCGTCAATGATGATGTCGCCTTCTTCCATGGCGTCGGCGAGCTCGCTGATGACGGCGTCGGTGGGGTTGCCCGCCTTGACCATGATCAATACCCGTCGCGGCTTCTCGAGCGCGGCGAGAAACTCCGGGATGGTTTCACTGCGCACGAAATTGCCGTCGGAGCCGTGTTCGGCCAGCAGCGCGTCGGTCTTGGCGACCGTGCGGTTGTGCAGCGCCACGGTGTAGCCGTGCCGGGCGAAGTTGCGGGCAATGTTGGAACCCATCACAGCCAAGCCGGTGACACCGATCTGCGCGGCGTCGCCAGCTTCGTTCGATTCCGACGAGCTCATGTATTTCGCCTCTCAAATTCAGGTGCGTTGTCCAAGCCTTATCGAACACTGTGGCACAGCAGGATTCGGGCATTCGCAAAAGTGCTCGACCCAGCGGCTGTCAGGCGGTAAGCAACCGGTGCAGCTCGGTCAGCCAGGGTACGGCCAGCGCGACGGTCGGCACCACCAGCACCGCCGCCGCGGCCAGGTAAGCGCCGGCCGCCAACAGCCGGCTGTTGCCCCGCCCGGATAGCCGGCGCACCCGCAACACGGTGCTGGGACCGCCGGCGGCCAACGCGCCCAACGGAGTTCGACCCGACGCGCAGGTCACCAACGCCCGGGCCAGGGGAGTCCGGCCGGCCACGCGCACCGCGGCGTCGTCGGCCAGCAGCTCGATCAACAGCTGCACGGAGTTCAACGCGGTGGTGCTGCGGACAAATCGGGGAAAGGCGGCCCGCACAGCGGTGAACGCTTCCAGAACAAGGTCGTGACGAGCCCGCAGGTGCGCACGTTCGTGGCATAGGATCGCCGCAACTTCCGCGTCGGCGAGGCTGGTCAGTGCGCCCTCGCTAACCACCACCCGGCTGCGCACACCCGGCAGACAATAGGCAAGCGGTTGAGCCACTTCGAGGATGCGGAGGTGCCGGGCTCGAGCACCGGCTCGTGCGGGCACCCCGTCGTGTCCGACACCAATCAGATCGACGAGCATGCGGTGGCGGGCCCGGCGCCGCCGAGTGGCAATGGCCACCCGCAGCACGGCGACCGCCAGACGTGCTCCAACCAGGACGGTGAGCGCGAAGACGCTGACATACAGAATCCACAAGGGCCAGCCGAGCCGTCCGACGTCACCGACGATGCTGGCCGTTGGCCGCCCGTCGGGACCCGGCATCAGCAACCGGCTGGCGATCGAGATGCCGGCGCTGAAGGCCGAAAGCACCGCGGCCACCGCGATGGCCTGCCAGAGCACCACGACGGCACGTGGCGCGCGCAGCGGCCAGGTCGCTCGCGCCAGCAGGGCCGGTATCGGACCGACCAGCAGCACCGCGACGATGGTGAAGGCCAGCGCTGACACGCTGCCAGTGTCCCTCAGTCCTCGGCTTGATCGCCAGCGGTTGGGTTTTTGAGATGGCCGGACTCCAATTCGGCCAATGCCCGCCGCAGCGCTTCTGCCTCGTCGACGCCGACACGTTCGACGAAATGCACCAGCGCAGCCTGTCGGCTGCCGGAATCGGCGGCCTGGTCGAGCGCATCGACCATCAGCCCGGCGACCAGCTCGTCGCGGCCATGCACGGGTGTGTAGCGATGCGCGCGGTCGTCCCGGATTTGGGACGCCAGGTTCTTTTTGGCCAACCGCTGCAGGACGGTCATCACCGTCGTATAGGCCAGGTCACGCCGCGCCGACAAGGCGTCGTGCACCTGGCGGACGGTTTGCGGTTCGGGCGCGGACCACAAGTGGTCCATCACCGCACGCTCCAGATCCCCCAGACGCGTCAGCTTAGGCATGTTCGTTCATCTCCTGTGCGATGACGACAGCGTACCCCGGCTTACTACCGGCCGTCGTACCCGACTGTGGAGGCACGCTTGCAGACCCTTGCGAATTTAGGGCAGCCTTGCCTATGCTGATGTGCATCGAGCGATGAAATGACCGCGGCGGAGTCCTGAGGGCTGCAGTGACCCCCGGTCAACTCGATCGGCGAGCCCCGTGCCTGGTGCACGGGCTCGCCCGTGTCGCAGGGGGAGCGGCAGGTCACCACCGGATGGTGTAGACACGAACACGTGCAACCACTGCCAGGGTCCGTCGTCCCGTCGGATTTCGGCGCCGCGTTTGACAACGAGCTCGGATTGATATTCACCGAACTGAGCCCGGACGGGGCCCGGGCGCAGCTTGAGGTTACACCAAAACTGTTGCAGCCCATGGGTATCGTGCACGGCGGCGTGTATTGCTCGATCATCGAGAGCATGGCCAGCGTGGCCGCCTATACCTGGTTGGCGGCCAACGGCGGCGGCAACGTCGTCGGTGTCAACAACAACACAGACTTCTTGCGGGCCATCAGCACCGGCATGGTGTACGGCATCGCCGAACCGGTACACCGCGGACGGCTTCAGCAGCTGTGGCAGG
>NZ_JBOHHI010000023.1:0-43444 GCF_050700595.1 Mycobacterium sp. | reverse complement strand
GTTCAACACCGGCGTACACCGCGCCACCCACGACCTGATCTTCGCCCGCACCTCCGGTGAGCCGGGGCAGCCCCGGGGCATCACGGCGTTTATGGTCCCGACCGATGCGCCCGGATTTGTCGTCCCGGACTACTGGTGGACCTTCAACATGCCTACCGATCACGGCGAAGTCGAGCTCAAAGATGTGCGGGTGCCTGCCGACGCGGTACTCGGCGAGGTGGACCGTGGCCTGGAGGTCGCCCAGACGTTCCTGCACGAGAACCGTATTCGGCAAGCGGCCAGCAGCCTCGGCGCGGCGCATTACTGAATCGACCGCGCCGCCGACTACGCGGGGCACCGCACGGTTTTCGGCAAGCCGCTGTCGGTCAACCAGGCTGTCCAGTGGCCGCTGGCCGAATTGCAGACCGAAGCCCAGATGGTTCGGCTGCTGGTGCAGTATGCGGCCTGGCACTTGGACCGTGACCACCACATGGAGGTCTCCGACAAGGTCTCGATGGCCAATTACCGCGCCAACCGGTTGGTGTGCGACGCCGCCGACCGGGCCATGCAGGTCTTCGGCGGCCTCGGTTACAGTCGCCACGAACCGTTCGAGCACATCTACCGCCACCACCGCCGCTACCGAATCACCGAGGGCGCCGAGGAGATTCAGATCCGGCGGGTCGCGCAGCGGCTCTTCAAGTTCGACAAGGGCCGCCGGTGACCGCAGCCGTCGAGCGGTTGCGCGACAGCCTACCGGCGGTGCTGCACCCGGCACTGGGACCCGTCACGATCGACAACCTACACGCGCTGACCGGCGGGGCCAGCCGCAGCACCTGGGCGTTCGACGCCGTCACACCCAAGGGGCGGCGATCGCTGATCCTGCGCATCGGGCCGCCTGACGACGTGCACGCACCGATGGAGCTCGAGGCCCGCGTTCAGGTGGCCGCCGCGGTCGTCGGCGCACCGGTCCCGCATATCCTGGTCGCCGATAATTCCACCGCGGCCCTTGGTAATCCATTCCTGATCTGTGACGAGGTCAAAGGTGAGACGATCGTCCGTCGCATCGACCGCCAGCTTGACCGCACGGGTCGGGAAAGCCTGCTGCGCCAGTGCGCGCAGGCGCTGGCGGCCATCCACCTGGCCGATCCGCGCAACATGGAGCTGCAAACCCAGACCCAGCTCGGCGAGTGGCGCGACCGGTTGGATGTCATGGGCGATACCACCGCCACGTTCGAGTGGGCGTTTCGCTGGCTCGGCGCGCACCGGCCGGCACCGTCGCCCGTCCGCCTGGTGCACGGGGATTACCGGATGGGCAACCTGATCGTCGACGGATCCACATTGGCGGCAGTGCTCGACTGGGAGCTGGTGCACATCGGCGAGGTGTACGAAGACCTGGCCTGGTTCTGCATCCGGGCCTGGCGCTTCGGCGCGCCGGCCAGCCGCGGGGCCGGCGGCCTGGGCAGCATCGAAAGCTTTCTCGGCGTCTACGAGCAGGCCGGCGGGACGACGGTCGACCGGGTGACGTTTCACTGGTGGCTGGTGCTGGCCACGCTGCGTTGGGGCATTATCTGCCGCTACCAGGCGGAGCGCCACCTGAGCGGACAGAGCCGGTCGGTCGAGCTGGCAACGATCGGCCGACGGGTTTGCGAGACGGAATGGGACCTGCTCACCTTGCTGGACGGGAGCGGCCCGTGACGGGCTTTTTCGGTCGGCCGACCGCTGCCGAGCTCGTCGCGGCGGCCGCCGAATTCCTCGAGACCGATGTCCGGGCGGCCACCAGCGGGCCGGTCAACTTCCACGCCCGGGTCGCCGCCAATGCGCTGCGCATGGTGGAGCGCGAACTACTCGACACTGAGGCCGACATGGCACGCGCGGCGCTGGCCCAGCTGGGCTTCGAGGACGAGGCGCAGCTGGCCGCCGCCATCCGGGCCGGCGATCTTGATGAGAGTGCCCGGGACGTGACGTCATGTCTGCGCACCCTGGTACAACATCGGTTAGCGGCCGCGCACCCCGGATACGATCGCGCCGAAGACGGCCAGTGATAACAACTGGAGTGGATTGACTTACGAAGCAGCTACATTGGCACGGTAAGACTCGACAAAGTCGCCGTACCCACACGTTTCGGCCAACTCGAGTTCACCTTCGCGGTCCGTCGCCTCGAGGTCTTCCATCCATTGCTCCACCAGTAGGGCCCCGATCCGCCGTGTCTCCGGGGGGAGTTGCGGAGCAGCACGCAAACGGCCGAAGGAGTGGATGTATTGGTCAGCAAGCGCTAGCCGATGGACTCCGGTCACCAGGTCGATTACTTCACCGGCCCAGACCCGCACCATGCGGCGATAGGCGTAGATTTCTTCGGCTGGCAGTCCAACGCTGCCGAAAACGCGACGCGCCCTGCCTAACTCGGCCAGCAGCGCTGAGCGCTTTTTCTTCAGGTTCTCACGTGAGAAGAGCAAGTCGGCGCCAATTCGATCAGTGGTCACCACCGCAGGTGGTTGGCTCCTCACCGGCGGACGTATCGCGTGGCCGACGTCAACGCGCGCCCAGTCGCCGAAACTCTCCGCCCACAAGCCGAATTCACCAATCGCAACGTTCAGCTCGGCCCGATGACGGTCGAGATGCGCGGCGAATTTGCCCCGCCCCTTGGCGGTCATCAACTGTGATGCCTCTACGGCTGCCTGGGTAAAGGCGCCATGCGCCGTCACCACCGCACTGATCTGGTCGCGGCCTCGCCGTTTGCTACCGATATCGGTCACTGGTCCTCTACCACAAATTTTGGGGGTGTGGCTCAGCACATTATCGATCAACGCGTCAAGCCCGGCTAGGCGCCGCTGAGGATGTAGCGTCTTTCCGGCGCATCTTGGTCGGTGCCCCGTCAGCGGCCGCGCCTGGACGCACGACCCGAAGACACCGAGGAGCTGCCATGTCCGCAGCAGAGGCCGACGCCGTCACCCGCGTGGCCGATCAGCTGTTCACGGCCATCGAGAACAGCGATATGGCGACCGTGGGCCGCCTGTTCAGCGACGACATCGCGGTGTGGCGGACCGGTGCGCGCAGCGACGACGACAAAGAACGCGCGTTGCGAGTGTTGCGCTGGTTCATCGACGTCACCGCAGACCGGCGTTATGAGATCCTCGACCGCCAGCTGTTTTCCGGACCCGTCACGGGGTTCGTCCAGCAGCACATCCTGCACGCCTCGGGCCACAATGGGGAATCAATCGCCATGCGGGTGTGCATCGTGATTAAGTTGGGTGTCAATACCCTGATCAGCCGTATCGACGAGTACTTCGACCCGGCCGGAATTGCCCCGCTGATGAGCTAGCCGGGCGACGATGCAGAGCGCGCAGCGCGATGAGGAGGAGCCCGGCAATTCAGCTTGAGCCGGGCGACGATGCAGAGCGCGCAGCGCGATGAGTAGAAGCCCGGCCATTAGACCTGAGCCGGGTCGACGGAGGTGCTGATGACCACTGTGCAAACACTGCTGAGCGACCCGGACACCGCCGGGGTGTGGACCCTGGTCCCCGACCGCTCGACGTTGGGCTTCAAGATCCGCAACATGTGGGGCCTGATCAACGTCAAAGGCCGGTTCACCGACGCCAACGGCGACGGCCAGATCACCGGCAAGGGCGCCGTCTTCGGCCGCCTCGACATCAAGGCCGCATCGTTGCGCACCGGCATCCGCAAACGTGACGAGCACCTGCGCTCGGCTGACTTCTTCGACGTCGAGCGCTTCCCGGAGATCAGCGTCGTCGTCACCGCCGTGGAGCCGACCACCGGCAATGCCGCCGACCTGCGAGCCACCTTCACCATCAAAGGGGTCGATGCGGCGCTGCCGTTGCCGGTCAAGATCACCGTGCTCGGCGACGGCTCGGTGCGGGTCTTGGCGAAAACCAAGATTGACCGCGCCCAGTTCAACCTGGACTGGAACCGGCTCGGCGTGATCGGCAAGACGGCGACCGCCTCGGCCGACGCAATCTTCGTCCGAGGGCAGTAATACGATCTCCACCGTGCCTGCCACCGACCCGCTTCGGATCCTTGTGTACAGCGATGACGCGAACACCCGCCGACAGGTGATGCGGGCGTTGGGCAAACGCATCCACCCGGATCTGCCCGAGGTGAGCTATGTCGAAGTCGCGACCGAACCGATGGTGATACAGCAGGTGGACGCCGGTGGCATCGACCTGGCCATCCTCGACGGCGAGGCCACCCCGGCCGGCGGGATGGGCGTCGCCAAACAACTAAAGGACGAAGTCGCGGAGTGCCCGCCGGTGCTAGTGCTCACCGGGCGCGCCGACGACGCCTGGCTGGCCAAGTGGTCACGCGCCGAGGCCGCCGTCCCACATCCGATCGACCCCATTCGGCTGGGTCGTGCGGTGCTCGAGCTGCTGCGCACGTCGGTACCATAATCCCGGACTACCTTGCCGCCATTGGTAATTCGCTGACCTTGCGCCGCGCGTTGACGCTCGTAACTGGTCTCGATAAAAACACCGCGAACCGCCTCATCACCCTCACCACGCTGTGTTCGAGCTCACAACCGGACCCGTGAGCAAAGCGGCGCACACGATCGCTAGGCTGTGCTTGAGCTCACACCGACTGCCACGAGGGAGTGCCACCCGGGATGAATCTCTACCTACCCATCCTGGTGCTCGGGGCGCTCGCGGCCGCGTTCGCGGTGTTCTCGGTCGTCGCCGCATCGATCGCCGGGCCGTCCCGCTATAACCGGGCCAAGCTGGAAGCCTACGAGTGCGGCATCGAACCCACCGACCAGCCGGTCAGCGGCCCACACGCCGCGGCGGGTCAGCGTTTCCCGGTGAAGTACTACCTGACCGCGATGCTGTTCATCGTTTTCGACATCGAAATCGTTTTTCTCTACCCGTGGGCGGTCGCCTATGACGGGCTGGGGGTGTTCGCACTCGTCGAGATGGTGTTGTTCGTCGCCGCCGTATTCGTCGCCTACGCCTACGTCTGGCGTCGCGGCGGCCTGAATTGGGATTGAGGTGGCACGTGGGCCTCGAAGAGCAATTGCCCAGCGGTCTGCTGCTGTCCACCGTTGAGTCTCTGGCCGGGTATTTCCGTAAGGGTTCGTTGTGGCCGGCGACCTTCGGTTTGGCTTGCTGCGCGATCGAGATGATGTCGACGATGGCACCGGACTACGACCTGTCCCGGTTCGGGATGGAGGTGTTCCGGGCGTCGCCGCGGCAGGCGGATCTGATGATCGTGGCCGGCCGGGTAAGCCAGAAGATGGCTCCGGTGCTCCGTCAGATCTACGACCAGATGGTCGAGCCCAAATGGGTGCTGTCCATGGGGGTTTGTGCATCCTCGGGCGGCATGTTCAACAACTACGCCATCCTGCAGGGGGTGGACCACGTCGTCCCGGTCGACATCTACCTGCCGGGCTGCCCGCCCCGACCGGAGATGTTGATGTACGCAATGCTCAAGCTGCACGACAAGATTCAGGAGATGCCGCTGGGCGTCAACCGTGAGCATGCAATCGCCGCGGCCGAAGAGGCGGCACTGTCGGCCCCGTCCACCTGGGAGATGAAGGGATTGTTGCGGTGAGCCAGCCGAGTAACGGCCCCGGTGGCGAAGCCGGTGAGGTGATCGGGGTCCGTCGCGGCATGTTCGGTGCGCGGGGCACCGGCGACACGTCCGGATACGGGCGACTGGTGCGCGAGGTCGCGTTCCCGGACCGGAGCCCACGGCCCTATGGCGGATATTTCGACGAGGTGGTCGACAACTTGACCGAAGCTCTCGAGCGAAACGACGTCGAATTCGCCGACGCCGTCGAGAAAGTCGTGGTGTTTCGTGGCGAACTGACGCTCCATGTCGGCCGCGAGTTGCTACCAACGGTCGCCCAGCTGCTACGCGACGAACCAGACCTGCGTTTCGAGCTGAGCCTGGGTGTGAGCGGAGTGCACTACCCGCACGACACCGACCGTGAGCTGCATGCGGTGTACCCGCTGAAGTCGATCACCCACAACCGCCGCGTCCGCCTGGAAGTGGCTGTGCCCGACGCTGATCCACACATCCCGTCGCTATTCGCCGTGTACCCCACCACGGACTGGCACGAGCGTGAGACCTATGACTTTTTCGGCATCATTTTCGACGGCCACCCGTCGCTGACACGTATCCAGATGCCCGACGACTGGCAGGGTCACCCGCAGCGCAAGGACTACCCGCTCGGCGGTATCCCGGTCGAATACAAGGGTGCGCAGATTCCCCCGCCCGACCAGCGGAGGGCATACACCTGATGAGCGAGCCCACCACGTCGCCCCCGGGCACCGGCGGCAAGCGCGAGACTGTCCTGACCGTCGGCGGGCAGGACTGGGAACAAATCATCGAAGCAGCTCACACCGCGGATCCCGGCGAGCGCATCGTCGTCAACATGGGGCCCCAGCACCCGTCGACACACGGGGTGCTGCGCCTGATCCTCGAACTCGAGGGCGAAACGGTCACCGAAGCCCGCTGCGGAATCGGCTACCTGCACACCGGCATCGAGAAAAACCTCGAATTCCGCTACTGGACCCAGGGCCCGACGTTCGTGACCCGGATGGACTATCTGGCACCGTTCTTCAACGAGGTCGCCTTCTGTCTGGGTGTGGAGAAGCTGCTCGACATCGCCGAGCAGATCCCGGAGCGGGTCAACGTGATTCGGGTGCTGATGATGGAACTGAACCGGATCTCCTCGCATCTGGTCGCGCTGGCCACCGGCGGCATGGAATTGGGCGCGCTGACCGTGATGTTGTTCGGCTTCCGCGAACGCGAACTGGTGCTCGACATCTTCGAGACGATCACCGGCTTGCGGATGAACCACCAATACATCCGGCCCGGCGGAGTGTCGCAGGACTTGCCGGACGAGGCGATCCCCCAAATCCGAGACTTCCTCAAGCTGATGCCGAAGCGGCTCAAAGACATCGAGGATCTCCTCACCGAGAACTACATCTGGAAGGCCCGTACCAAGGGCGTGGGCTACCTCGACCTAGCCGGATGCATGGCGTTGGGTATCACCGGCCCGATTCTGCGGTCCACCGGGCTGCCTCACGATCTGCGCCGCGACGAGCCGTACTGCGGCTACCAGGACTACGAATTCGACGTGATCACCGACGATGGCTGTGATGCGTACGGCCGCTACCTGATTCGCATCAACGAGATCAAGGAGTCGCTGAAGATCATCGAACAATGTCTGGACAAGTTACGGCCCGGTCCGGTCATGATCCAAGACCGCAAAATCGCCTGGCCCGCCGACCTGAAACTCGGCCCCGACGGGCTGGGCAACTCACCCGAGCACATCGCCTGGATCATGGGTCACTCGATGGAAGGTCTGATCCACCATTTCAAACGGGTCACCGAAGACATCTGGGTGCCGCCCGGCCAGGTTTTTATCTCGGTGGAGTCGCCGCGCGGCGAGCTCGGGGTGCACATGGTCAGCGACGGCGGCACTCGCCCCTATCGCGTGCACTACCGGGATCCGTCGTTCACCAATTTGCAGGCTGTCGCCGCGATGTGTGAGGGCGGATTGGTCGCCGACGTGATCGCATCGGTCGCCAGCATCGATCCGGTCATGGGCGGGGTCGACCGGTGACCGCGACGGGACAGGACACCGGCCGGGGGCGGCTGATGCCGCCGACCGCAGGCAAAGGCGGCGAGCGGCGGTTCATCCAGCTCGGCCGCCCGCCCGAGGAACCGGGTCAGTTCGAGAGCGACCCCGATGCCCCGCGGTCGTATCCGGACGAGGTGCGGACCCGACTGGAGGCTGACGCCAAGGAGATCATCGCCCGCTATCCGCAACCGCGGTCGGCGATCCTGCCACTACTGCACCTGGTGCAGGCGCAAGACACCTATCTCACCCCGGCGGGCCTGGCATTCTGCGGCGATCAGCTCGGGCTGACCAGCGCCCAGGTTGCCGCCGTGGCGTCCTTTTACACGATGTACCGGCGCGACCCCACCGGCGAATACCTGGTGGGCGTCTGCACCAACACGCTGTGTGCGGTGATGGGCGGCGACGCCATCTTCGCGGCCCTCAAAGAACATCTGGGCATCGACAACGACCAGACCACGCCGGACGGCTCGATCACCCTGCAACACGTCGAATGCAACGCCGCCTGCGACTACGCGCCCGTGATGGTGGTCAACTGGGAGTTCTTCGACAACCAGACACCCGAATCGGCACGTGCGCTCGTCGATGCCCTGCGGTCCGGTGAAATTCCCACACCCACCCGCGGGTTGCCACTGTGCAGCTTCCGCCAGACCGAGCGGATCCTGGCCGGCTTCCCCGACGAACGCCCCGACGACGGCCAGGGTGGCCCCGGGGCGCCCACGTTGGCCGGACTTCGGATCGCCCGCGAAAACGGGATGCAGGCCCCGGAGCCCGGAGACGGTCAATGACGGCCACCCCGCTGACGCCAGTGCTGAGCCGCTACTGGGACGAGCCCGAGTCGTGGACGCTTCCGACGTATCGCCGTCACGACGGCTATCTCGGGCTGCAGAAGGCCCTCGCCATGGAACCGGACGCGGTCATCGAGACGGTCAAAGCCTCCGGTCTGCGCGGGCGTGGCGGCGCGGGATTCTCCACCGGAACCAAGTGGTCGTTCGTCCCGCAGGGCACTGAAGGCGCGGCCGCTAAGCCGCACTACTTGCTTGTCAACGCAGACGAATCCGAACCCGGAACGTGCAAGGACATGCCGCTGATGCTGGCGACGCCACATCTGCTCATCGAGGGCGTCATCATCTGCTGCTACGCGATCCGGGCCAGCCACGCGTTCATCTATGTACGCGGCGAGGTGCTGTCGGTGGTGCGGCGGATGCAGGCCGCGGTGGCCGAGGCCTACGCCGCCGGTTTCCTGGGACGCAACATCGGCGGTTCCGGCTACGACCTCGACGTCGTGGTGCACGCGGGTGCGGGCGCCTACATCTGCGGCGAGGAGACCGCGCTGATCGACTCCCTGGAAGGCAACCGCGGTCAGCCGCGGCTGCGGCCACCCTTCCCGGCGGTGTCCGGGCTCTACGGGTGCCCGACGGTGGTCAACAACGTCGAATCCATTGCCAGCGTGCCGCCGATCATGCTCAACGGCGCGGACTGGTTCAGCTCGATGGGCACCGACAAATCACGCGGCTTCACCTTGTATTCGCTGTCCGGGCACGTCAACCGCCCCGGCCAGTATGAGGCCCCGCTGGGTATCACGCTGCGCGAACTGCTCGACTACGCGGGCGGGATTCGCGACCGGCACCGGCTGAAGTTCTGGACACCCGGCGGGTCGTCGACACCGATACTGACCGAGGAGCACCTCGACATCCCGCTGGACTACGAGGGCATGGCGTCGGCCGGATCGATGCTGGGCACCAAGGCCTTGCAGATTTTCGACGAGACCACCTGCGTGGTGCGCGCGGCCATGCGCTGGTCGGAGTTCTACAAACATGAGTCCTGCGGCAAGTGCACGCCGTGCCGGGAGGGTACTTACTGGCTGGTGCCGATCTACGAGCGGCTGGAAACCGGCCGTGGCACCCGTGAGGATCTGGACACCTTGCTCGACATCGCTGACGTTCTGTTCGGAAAGTCGTTCTGCGCGTTAGGAGATGGCGCAGCCATGCCGGTGCAGTCATCGATCCAGTACTTCCGTGACGAGTACGTCGCACACGTCGAGCAGGGCAGCTGCCCGTTCGACCCGAATGCCAGCATTTTCATGCCCAATGGATCGAAGGGGGGTGCGGCGTGATCCAGCCCGCGCGCCCGGAGATGGTGACGTTCACCATCGACGACCAGAAGGTGACAGTTCCCAAGGGCACGTTGATCATTCGGGCGGCAGAGCAGATCGGCATCCAGATCCCGCGGTTCTGTGATCACCCGCTGCTGGATCCGGTGGCCTGGTGCCGGCAATGCATGGTCGAGGTCGAGGGCCAGCGCAAGCCGCAGCCGTCATGTGCAGTCGCTGGAACCGACGGCATGGTGGTGCGGACCCAGCACACCTCGGAAGCCGCCGACAAAGCACAACACCTGGTGATGGAGCTGCTGCTGATCAACCATCCGCTGGATTGCCCGGTGTGTGACAAGGGTGGCGAGTGCCCATTGCAGAACCAGGCCATGAGCAACGGGCGCACGGAGACCCGGTTCGAGGATGCCAAACGGGTGTTTCCCAAACCGATCAACATCTCGCAGCAAGTGCTGCTGGACCGGGACCGTTGCATAATGTGCGCTCGCTGCACCCGGGTTGCCAACGAGATCGCCGGCGATGTCTTCATCGAGATGTTCGAGCGCGGTGCGCTGCAGCAGGTGGGCATCTACACCGACGAACCGTTCGATTCCTACTTCTCCGGCAACGTCGTGCAGATCTGTCCGGTGGGTGCGCTGACCGGGGCCTCCTACCGGTTCCGGGCGCGACCGTTCGACCTGGTCTCCAGCGCCAGCGTGTGCGAACACTGCGCGTCCGGGTGTGCGCAGCGCACCGATCACCGCCGTGGCAAGGTGATGCGCCGGATGGCCGGCGACGACCCGCAGGTCAACGAGGAGTGGAACTGCGACAAAGGCCGGTGGGCGTTCACCTACGCGACCGAACGCGACCGGATCACCACTCCGCTGGTCCGTGACACGAACGGCGCGCTGGTGCCCACCGCGTGGCCGAATGCGCTGGCGACGGCGGCGCGTGGACTGGCCGCCGCTCAGGGACGCACCGGTGTACTGGTCGGTGGGCGAGTGACGACCGAAGATGCCTACGCCTACGCCAAATTCGCCCGAGTAGCACTGGACAGCAACGACATTGACTTTCGTACGCGGCCCCATTCGACCGAAGAGGCGGCCTTCCTGGCAGCCCGGGTCGCCGGGAAGCCGGTCGACGTCAGCTACACCGCGTTGGAAGCCGCGCCGGTTGTGCTGCTGGTCGGGTTCGAACCCGAGGAGGAGTCGCCGATCGTCTTCCTGCGACTGCGCAAAGCAGCCCGCAAACATCAGACCCGGATCTATGCAGTCGCCCCGTACGCGGACCGCGGCTTGGAGAAGATGCGGGGAACGCTGATACAGACAACGCCGGGCGCGGAGGCGACCGCGCTGGACGGTCTGCACAACGGCGAAATCGGTGAGCTGCTGCGACAACCCGGCGCGGTGGTCATGGTCGGGGAACGGCTTGCGACCGTGCCGGGTGGCCTGTCGGCGGCGGTTCGGCTGGCCGACGCCACCGGCGCCCGGGTGGCGTGGGTGCCCCGGCGCGCGGGCGAGCGGGGTGCGCTGGATGCCGGCGCGCTGGCCGGGCTGCTGCCTGGTGGCCGCCCGGTGGGCGACGCCGCCGCCCGGGCACAGATTTGCGAGCAGTGGCATATCGAGGCATTACCGTCGGCGCCGGGCCGCGACACCGACGCGATTCTGGCTGCGGCCGCCGATGGCACGCTGGACGCACTGCTGGTCGGTGGGTTAGAAGCGGCCGATCTGGCCGATCCCGCCCTCGCGCTGGCCGCCCTGGATAACGTGGATTTCCTGGTCAGCCTGGAGTTGCGGCCCAGCGACGTCACCGAACGCGCCGACGTGGTGTTCCCGATCGCGCCGGCAGTGGAGAAGTCGGGCACGTTCGTGAACTGGGAAGGACGCCACCGCAACTTCGAGGCCGCCTTGCGCGATACCGGTGCTATCGCCGACCTGCGGGTGCTCGACTGGCTGGCCGACGAAATGGGTGTTGCGCTGGGTCTGCCCACGCCTGCCGCGGCTCACGAAGAGCTGCAACGGCTCGGCGCCTGGGATGGCGGGCGGGTCAGTGATCCCGATGTGACAGCCGGTGAACCACCGCAGCCGGGCCGGGGTGAAGCTTTGCTGGCGAGTTGGCGGATGCTGCTGGACGCGGGCCGACTGCAGGACGGCGAACCGAACCTGGCCGGCACGGCGCGTAAGCCCGTGGTGCGGCTGTCGGCCGACACAGCCACCGAGATCGGCGCAGCCGAAGGCGATTCGGTGAGCGTGCGCACCTCGCGCGGCTCGATCTGCCTGCCACTGGTGATCACCGATATGCCGGATCGCGTGGTGTGGCTGCCGATGAACTCGGCCGGCTCGGCGGTACACCAGCAACTGGGAGTCGCCTCGGGTGCGGTGGTGCAGATTGGAAGCGGCGCTCATGAATAGCTTCGGACAAGATGTCTGGTGGTTGATCATCGCCAAGGCCATCGCCGTTTTCGGGTTCCTGGTGCTGACCGTGCTCCTGGCGATCGTCATCGAGCGAAAAGTATTGGGCCACATGCAGATGCGACCCGGCCCCAACCGGGTCGGGCCGAAGGGATGGCTGCAGAGCCTGGCCGACGGGATCAAGCTGGCCCTCAAGGAGGACATCACTCCCACCGACGTCGACAAGATCGTCTACCTGCTGGCCCCGATCATCTCGGTGGTGCCGGCGATCACCGCGTTCGTCGTGATCCCGTTCGGCCCCGAGGTGAGCGTGTTCGGTCATCGCACCGCGTTGCAGACGACCGATCTGCCGATCGCGGTGCTGTTCATCCTGGCGATGTCGTCCATTGGGGTGTACGGAATCATCCTGGCCGGCTGGTCGTCCGGCTCCACCTACCCGCTGCTGGGCGGGATACGGTCCACCGCCCAGGTGATCTCCTACGAGGTGGCGATGGGACTGGCGTTCGCATCGGTGTTCCTCTACGCCGGCACCATGTCCACGTCCGGGATCGTATCCGCGCAGGACAAGGTCTGGTTCGTATTTTTGTTGCTGCCTTCGTTTTTCGTCTACCTGGTCTCGATGGTCGGCGAAACCAACCGGGCGCCGTTCGATCTGCCCGAGGCCGAAGGCGAGCTGGTCGGGGGCTTCCACACCGAATACTCGTCGCTGAAGTTCGCGCTGTTCTTCCTCGGCGAATACATCAACATGACCACGGTTTCGGCGTTGGCCGTCACCCTGTTCTTCGGCGGGTGGCACGCACCCTGGCCGATCAACATGTGGGCGGGCGCCAGCCAGGCCTGGTGGCCGGTGCTCTGGTTCACCGTCAAGGTGTGGGGGTTCCTGTTCGTCTTCATTTGGCTGCGCGCCACGCTGCCGCGGTTGCGCTACGACCAGTTCATGGCGCTGGGCTGGAAGATCCTCATCCCGGTGGCGCTGGTGTGGGTGGTGGCCGCCGCGGTGGTCCGCAGCATCCGCAACGACGGCTACCCGCACTGGGAGATCGTGCTCGCCATCACCAGTACCGTTACCACCCTGGTGCTGCTGGTGGGCCTGCATAGACGGTTCAGCGCAGTGAACGTTCATCCATCGGAGATGGCGCCGGTCAGCACCGCCAAAGTCTTCGACGGTGGATTCCCGACGCCGCCGCTACCAGGGCGCACGCCCGTTGTCGTCAGCAAGGAGGATGCCAGTGGCTAACTTCAAAGATGCCCTCGCGGGATTCGGCGTCACGCTGTCGACGATGTTCAAAAAGCCGATCAACGACGGCTATCCGGAGAAGAAGAAACCGGTGCCACACTGGCACGGCCGCCATCAACTCAACCGGTGGCCGGACGGCCTGGAGAAGTGCATCGGCTGCGAGTTGTGCGCATGGGCCTGCCCGGCCGATGCCATCTATGTGGAGGGCGCCGACAACACCGACGAGGAACGGTTCTCTCCCGGGGAGCGCTACGGTCGCGTCTACCAGATCAACTACCTGCGCTGCATCGGCTGCGGGTACTGCGTCGAGGCCTGCCCGACGCGGGCGTTGACCATGACCAACTTTTACGAAATGGCCGACGACAACCGCGCCGATCTGATCTACGACCGAGAAATGCTATTGGCGCCACTCGAGCCGGGCATGACGACACCACCGCACGCGATGCCGCCCGGAGCCACCCAGGCCGACTACTACCTGGGGTCAGTCGGCCCGGATGGCTTGCGCGACAACCCGGATCTCTTTGCCCTGCTCGACAGGGCGAAGCAAGGTAAAGCCTGATGATCCCGCTGAGCGGCGAGCTGCTGGCCGCCGATACTCTCGTTCGCACCACCATCGGCGAGGCGGTGACATTCTGGGTCCTGGGCGCCGTGGCGCTGATCGGTGCGCTCGGGGTGGTGATGGCGGCCAAAGCCGTGTACTCGGCGATGTTTTTGGCCATGACGATGCTGATCCTGGCGGTGTTTTACTTCGTGCAGGACGCAATGTTTCTCGGCGTGGTTCAGGTCGTCGTCTACACCGGCGCGGTGATGATGCTGTTCCTGTTCGTGATGATGCTGATCGGTGTCGATTCGGCGGAGTCGCTGGTGGAAACGCTACGGGGACAACGCATCGCCTCTGTCGTCGCCGGGGTTGGATTCGGCATCCTGTTGATCGCCGGAATCGGCGCTACGACAACGGTGTTCAGCGGGTTGCCAGCCGTCGATAAGACCCACAACGTCGAAGGCCTGGCCGCTCTGATCTTCTCCCGCTACCTATGGGCATTCGAGTTGACCAGCGCGCTGTTGATCACGGCGGTGCTGGCGGCGATGGTGCTGGCGCACCGTGAGCGATTCACCCCTCGCCTGACGCAGCGAGAGTTGTCCATCCAGCGCTTCCAGCATGGCCACTACCCCACACCGTTGCCGACTCCCGGGGTCTACGCCCGCCACAACGCCGTCGACGTGGCCGCGCTGCTGCCTGACGGCTCCTTCTCGAAGCTGTCGGTGTCGTCGGTGTTCCAGCACCGAACAGTCAGCCAAGCGGGGAACGCCTCGAGCCCCGACTCCGGCGACGGTTCAGAGCAGAGCTCGGAAGGAGACGGTCCGCGCCAATGAACCCCGCGAACTACCTTTATCTTTCGGCATTACTCTTCACCATCGGTGCGGCCGGTGTGTTGTTGCGGCGCAACGCGATCGTGATGTTCATGTGCATCGAGCTGATGCTCAATGCCGTCAACCTGGCATTCGTCACTTTCGCCCGCATGCACGGGCATCTCGACGGCCAGATGGTCGCGTTCTTCACGATGGTCGTCGCCGCCTGCGAAGTGGTGGTGGGCCTGGCCATCATCATGACGATCTTCCGTGCCCGCAAGTCGGCTTCGGTCGACGACGTGAACCTACTCAAAGGCTGAAAGCACAGCGATGACACATCTGAGCTGGCTGCTGGTGGCACTACCGTCGGCGGGCGCGCTGATTCTGTTAGTCGGCGGTCGACGCACCGACCGGTGGGGACACCTGCTCGGTTGCGCCACCGTCCTGGCGTCGTTCGCGCTGGGTCTGGTGCTGCTGGCCGACATGCTGGGTCGGTCCGGCTCCCAGCGGACCATCCACCCGAACCTGTTCAGTTGGGTGCCGGTCGCCGGGTTGCAGGTCGACTTCGGGGTGCTGGTAGACCAACTCTCGATCTGCTTCGTGCTGTTGATCACCGGCGTCGGGGCGCTGATCCATATCTACTCGATCGGGTACATGGCCGAAGACCCCGACCGCAGACGGTTTTTCGCGTACATGAACCTGTTTATCGCCGCGATGTTGCTGCTGGTGGTCGCCGACAACTACCTGGGGCTCTACGTCGGCTGGGAAGGTGTGGGCCTGGCGTCCTATCTGCTGATCGGCTTCTGGTACCAGAAGCCGATCGCCGCGACGGCGGGCAAGAAGGCGTTCGTGAGCAACCGCGTCGGCGACTTCGGGCTGTCGCTGGCCATGTTCGCCATGTTCGCCAGCTTCGGCACCCTGCAGTTCGACGGGGTGTTCGCCGCCGCTCACAGCGCCGGGCGCGGCATGCTGACCGCGATCGGGTTGCTGCTGCTCCTCGGAGCCTGCGCCAAGTCGGCCCAGATACCGGTGCAAGCTTGGTTGTTCGACGCCATGGAGGGTCCCACCCCGGTGTCGGCGCTGATCCACGCCGCGACCATGGTGACCGCCGGGGTCTACCTGATCGTTCGGTCGGGTCCGCTCTATGACCTCTCCCCCGACGCCCGGCTGGCGGTGGTAGTGGTCGGTGCGGCGACGCTGCTGTTCGCCGCCATCATCGGCTGTGCGAAGGACGACATCAAACGCGCACTGGCCGCTTCGACGATCAGCCAGATCGGTTATATGGTGCTCGCCGCCGGCCTGGGCGCGGCCGGCTACGCCTTCGCCATCCTGCACCTGCTCACCCACGGCTTCTTCAAGGCCGGGCTGTTCCTGGGATCCGGCGCGGTGATGCACGGGATGAACGACGAGCAGGACATGCGCCGCTACGGCGCCCTGCGCGCTTTCCTGCCGGTCACGTTCGCCACGTTCGGGTTCTGCTATCTGGCGATCATCGGGATACCGCCGTTCTCCGGTTTTTACTCCAAAGATGCCATCATCGAGGCCGCGCTGGGCGCCGGCGGATTGCAGGGCACGATCCTGGCGGCCGCGGCGGTGCTGGGCGCCGGCATCACCGCGTTCTACATGACCCGGGTGATGATGCTGACCTTCCACGGCCAAAAGCGTTGGGCTGCTGACACGCATCCGCACGAAGCGCCCCGGGTGATGACTTGGCCGATGATCCTGCTCGCCGTCGGCGCGGTGTTCTCCGGCGGTTTGCTGGCGATCGGCGGCACCCTACAGCACTGGCTTGCACCCGTTGTCGAACCGATCGCCGGCAGCCACGAAGCCACGCATGTCATCCCGGCCTGGGTCAGCGCCATCGTGACCCTGGCCGTGGTGCTGGTGGGCGTGTTCGTGGCTTACCGGATGTACACGACCCGGCCGGTACCCGAAACCGCACCCACCGACGTGTCGGTGCTCACCGTCGCCGCCCGCAAGGACCTCTACGGCGACGCCTTCAACGAAGAGGTGCTCATGCGGCCCGGTGCGCAACTGGCCCGCACCCTCGTCGACATCGACGACCGGGGTGTGGACGGCTCGGTCAACGCACTGGCGGCGCTGGTGAGCCGAACGTCGCAGTGGCTACGCGGACTGCAAACCGGCTTCGCCCGCTCGTATGCGCTGACGATGTTGGGCGGCGCGGTCCTGGTGGTCGCGGTGATCCTGGCGGTGCGGCTGTGGTGAACACCCCCTGGCTGAGTGTGCTGTGGCTGGTGCCGATCATCGGTGCCGGGTTGGTCATTGTGCTGCCCGCCGGCCAGCCGCGACTGGCCAAGTGGACCGGACTGGTGGTGAGCTTGATTGTGCTGGCGGTCGCGATCGTCGTCACCACCGGTTTTGACAGCACGGCCACCGGGCCTTCTTACCAGTTCGTCGAAAACCATTCCTGGATACCGGCGTTCGGCGCCGGCTACACCCTCGGGGTTGACGGAATCGCGGTAGTGCTGGTGCTGCTGACGGCGGTCCTGGTGCCGCTGCTGGTCCTGGCGGGCTGGAACGACGGCGGCGAACGCACCCGCGGGGTGCATGCCTACGTCGCGTTGACGCTGACGGTCGAGTCGATGGTGCTGATCTCCCTGGTCTCGCTGGACGTGCTGCTGTTCTACGTGTTCTTCGAGGCCATGCTCGTCCCGATGTACTTCCTTATCGGTGGCTTCGGCAACGGCTCACAGCGTTCGCAGGCGGCGCTGAAGTTCCTGCTGTACAACCTGTTCGGTGGCCTGATCATGCTGGCCGCGGTGATCGGGGTATACGTGGTGACCGCGCAGCAGGGCGCCGGCACATTCGATTTTCGTGCGGTCGTCGCGGCGTTCTCACCGGGTTCGACCAACGTAGATCCATTAGTACTCAAGGCGCTGTTCGGCGGCTTCATGTTCGCATTCGCGATCAAGGCGCCGCTGTGGCCGTTCCACCGCTGGCTGCCCGACGCCGCAGTAGAAGCCACACCGGCGACCGCTGTGCTGATGATGGCGGTGATGGACAAGGTCGGCACCTTCGGGATGCTGCGTTACTGCCTGCAGCTGTTCCCCGACGCATCAACGTATTTCCGCCCACTGATCGTCGTACTGGCCGTGATCGGTGTGGTCTACGGCGCGATGGTGGCGATCGGCCAGTCCGACATCATGCGACTGATCGCCTATACGTCGATCTCGCACTTCGGCTTCATCATCCTGGGTATCTTCGTGATGACCAGCCAGGGCCAGAGCGGATCGACGCTGTACATGGTCAACCACGGCCTGTCCACCACCGCGGTATTCCTCATCGCGGGGTTCCTGATCACCCGGCGCGGCACCCGGTCGATCAGTGCGTTCGGCGGTGTGCAGAAGGTGGCTCCGGTGCTGGCGGGCACCTTCCTGGTCGCCGCGATGGCCACCCTGTCACTGCCCGGGCTGGCGCCGTTTATCAGCGAATTCCTGGTTCTGCTGGGCACATTCAATAGATACTGGCTGGTGGCTGTGTTCGGTACCACCGCGTTGGTGCTGTCATCGATCTACATGCTGTGGCTCTACCAGCGAGTGATGACCGGGCCGGTCACGCAGGGCAACGAACGGATTCGTGACTTGGTGCCACGCGAAGTTCTCGTCGTCGCACCGCTCATCGCGCTGCTGCTGTTCCTCGGGTTCTACCCCAAACCGGTGCTGGACATCATCAACCCGGCGGTCGGGCACACTATGACCACGATCGGACAGTACGATCCCACGCCACATAGTGCCGAAGGACCGGCCCGATGAACACGCCCAGCGTCGAATATTTCCTGCTGTTACCGATGTTGATCGTCTTCGGCGTCGCGGTGGCCGGCGTTCTGCTGGAGGCGTTCCTGCCGCGGCGGTTCCGCTACGGCGCGCAGATGACGCTGGCCCTGGGTGGATTGGTCGCCGCGTTCATCGCGATCATCGTGGTCGCCGCCAACAGCCAACCATCGGGTCAGAGCGCCGTGTTGGGGGCGGTCGGTGTCGACCGGCCGGCGTTGGTCTTGCAGGGCACGGTGGTGCTGGTTGCGATCATGGCGGTCATCTTCATCGGCGAACGTGCTCCGCTAAGTGACGCCGCCGGACCCGGTGCCGCTCTCGCTGTCGCCGAGCATGCCGCCGGTTTGGATTCCTTTACGCCGCAGGCATCTGCAATTCCCGGCGGTATAGCCGAGCGCGAGGCGGCCCGCGCCGGCGCCGCCCAGACCGAAGTCTTTCCGCTCACCATGCTGGCCGTCGGCGGCATGATGGTGTTTCCGGCCGCCAACGACCTGCTGACAATGTTCATCGCGCTGGAAGTCCTGTCGTTGCCGCTGTATCTCTTGTGTGGGCTGGCCCGGCACCGTCGGCTAATGTCCCAGGAAGCCGCGATCAAGTACTTCCTGCTGGGAGCGTTCTCGTCGGCATTCTTCCTTTACGGCGCGGCATTGCTCTACGGTGCGACCGGCACGCTGGCGCTATCCGGTATCCGGGATGGACTGGCCATGCTGGCTGTCAACAACTCGATGGCATTGGTCGGTGTCGCCCTGCTGGCGGTCGGGCTGCTGTTCAAGGTCGGCGCGGTTCCGTTCCACTCCTGGATCCCCGACGTCTACGTCGGCGCTCCGACTCCGATCACCGGGTTCATGGCCGCCGCAACGAAGGTCGCTGCGTTCGGCGCACTGTTACGGGTGGTCTACGTCGCGTTGCCGCCGCTACACGACCAGTGGCGGCCGGTGTTGTGGACGATCTCGATTCTGACAATGGTGGTCGCAACCATCACTGCGGTGAATCAGACCGACGTCAAACGCATGTTGGCGTACTCGTCGGTCGCCCATGTCGGTTTCGTCCTGACCGGGGTTGTCGCCGATATCCCCGCCGGTGTCTCATCGACGCTGTTCTACCTGATCGCCTACAGCTTCAGCACGGTCGGCGCATTCGCCATCCTTGGCTTGATCCGCAGCGCTGACGGCCGGGAGGACGCCGACATGTCGCGGTGGGGCGGACTGGGACGACGCTCCCCCATTGTCGGAGTGATGTTTTCGCTGTTCTTGCTGGCCTTCGCGGGCATACCGCTGACCAGCGGCTTCGTCAGCAAGTTTGCGGTGTTCAAGGCCGCCGCCGAGGGTGGAGCGGTACCGCTGGTGGTCATCGGTGTGGTCGCCAGCGGCGTCGCGGCGTACTTCTACGTGCGGGTGATCCTGTTGATGTTCTTCACCGAGCCATCCACCGACACACCGCACGTCGTGGTTCCGGGCACGTTGAGCAAGGCCGCGATCGCGGTATGCGCCGCGGTCACCGTCATTCTGGGGATCGTCCCGCAGCCGTTGTTCGACCTGGTCGACCTCGCGACGGTCTTCGTCCACTGACGACGATGGCTACCCGGCAATTGGTCCTCGTCGACGACTGCGGCCCCGTGCGCGTGTTGTTGATGAACCGCCCCGAGGCGCGAAATGCGTTGAACAGCGAGCTGATCGAGACGCTGTTTGCGGCGCTGTGCGACGCCGACTGCGACTCGTCAGTGCGCGCCGTCGTGCTCACCGGGATCGACCCGGCATTTTGCGCAGGCGTCGACCTCAAGCAGGCGCAACGTGAGGGCCCGGCGTATTTCGAGCGTTACCGATCCCACAACTGCATCACCCGGACAGCCCGGATGAGCACGCCGATCGTCGGCGCGATCAACGGCCCGGTGTTCACCGGAGGCTTGGAGATGGCGTTGGGCTGCGACTTCCTGATTGCTTCGGAGCGCGCGATGTTCGCCGATACCCATGCACGCGTCGGGATCCTGCCCGGCGGCGGGATGACCGCGCGGCTGCCGCAGTTGGTCGGCGCGGCGACGGCGCGTCGGCTGTCGATGACCGGCGAGGTCGTGGACGCCGCGCGCGCCGAACGGATCGGGCTGGTGACCGAGGTCGTCCCGCATGAGCGGTTGCTGGCGCGGGCCGTCGAGTTGGCCGGTCAGATCGCCGAGGTGCCGGCGCCGATCATGGCCGGGCTGAAGGAAATCTACGCGACCGGAGCGGCTGCGGTCACCGATCCGGCGTTGGCCGCCGAACAAACGATCTCCGCTGAGTTGTCGGACACCACGGATCTCGCTGCGCGGTACGCCGAGGTCAGCGAACGCAATCGCCGGCAGATCCGCGGCTGAATCACCGCCGTCTTCACTTGCGTGGCCGGACCGCCGTGGGCGGGGCAGACCAGGAATCCGCGGGCAGCCGGTCACTGACCGGGTTTTCCGTTGCTATGCCGAGAGGCGGAGCATTTGCCGTCAAAGGCGGTTTGGCCACGCATGGCCCGTACTCGGCCGGCACCTTCAGCAGTAGGCATAAGCTCGCCGTCTCACGACTGGTCCTCGTGCCCGCCCAACCCGGCGCGATAGGTTTCCCGTTCCAGCTGACCAGCGTCCAGCCATCGTGGGGATTGCCCCGGATCACGACAATCCCGGTGTTCGGCAGCGCGTCGAACAGCATGAGCAGCGGATCGGGGTTTTTGACGTTCATCATCAGCCCGACCTCGATGACGAATTCGCTTGAGAATGCTAATGCAGTGATTTTGCCGTCCGGGGTCCGGACCGGGTTAGTCAGGGCATTGCCATAGATGGTGTGAAGCATGTCGTTAAAGCCCTGGATCGTGGGGGTCAGTTCATTGCCATAGATCGTTCGGAGCGCGTCGGTAAAGCGCCTGTCGAACACCACCCCGTTGACGTCGGTGGAATGCGGAACCAGCATCGGCACGATAGGGAGTCCGATCACCCACGCGATCGGGCCCAGTATGTATAGCAGCCCCGCAAGGCTGAACTCCGGTCTGCCATTGAAACCGCCGGCATTGATCTCGTTGAGACCGCGCGATACCTGCAAGTTCATCCCCAGCAGGCCGGCCAACGGCGCGGCGGTCTCTTGCGTCCTGATCAACTGCGACGCGGAGATTCCGGCGAAGGGGGCCTTCGGCGCGAGTACGTTGGCGATGCTCTGCGCCTGTTGCTGGCCAAGCTGAGTAAGTTCAGTTCCGGGCACAGCCGTGTCGATCAGGTGCGCCGCATTGGCTGTCGACTGCGCGTGCCGCACGAAGTCTATTTCGATCGACTCGTCGGCCCATGCTGTCGCCGATCCGATGCACAAAAGGACCGTCGAAAGCGGCACGGCGGCACCATAGCGGAATTGCTTCGTTAGCAATGGACGCGCGGACCGGTCGGGTGTAATCCCGCCGACGAGCGTGAACGATCACATTCACGCAACGACAATGGCCGGGCAATGTGCATTCGCTGATTGTCCAGCACACCAAACGTAAAGCCTTCAACGACACGCGCCTGCGCGAATATTCCGATCCACCTCCTCGGCGACGGAACAGAGAGACAATGACCGGTTTCCCGGCGGAACCGGCCCGCCTGAAATCAACCCGCCCACCACCGGGAAGAACTCCTCCGCGGAGATTCCGATGCACCCGACGAGGACGGATGCGCGCAGTGTTTCCGACACCCGCGTCCAGACCGAGCGGGCCGTTATCCCGTACCGCCCGTCCGCCGGAAGGGCCGGCGAAAAGTGCACCAAGCAGCCCGGTGTCCACCAAACGGAGTCAAGCCCGGGTCCACGTGTCCCGGCGGATATCGGTTATCCACAGTTGGGATTTGATCCACAGGTCGCGTTTTGCGTGGTTTGCCGGTGGCGGGTTTGTCGGCGGTGCTTTTTAGCGTCGCAGTGTGGGTTCAGTACTGAGCGCAGAGCAGGCACGGGAGCAGATCAGCGCCGCTCTTGAAGCGATCGACGCTGCCCACGATGTGCTGCGTGACACGTCGTCGGATGTGGTAGGCAACGGCTTTCGCGTCGACATCGCCGAACGGTTGGAAACCCAGCACCGCACGAACCGCGGGTTGATGTACCGATTCTTCGGCGAGATCGCCGATCCGCCCGATGAGGCCACGTCCACCGCGCAGATGCGTGCGGCGTTGTGGAAGCGGTTACGCATCACCCCTGGCGAGATCACCCGGCGGATCAAACTCGCGGCCCGGATTCGACCGCGCAGGTCGCTGACCGGTCCGCCGGTGCCGCCGGAGCTGCCGGAGCTGGCGGACGCGGTAGTGGCCGGTGCGCTCGGTGACGACCACATCCGCGCGGTGTGCCACGCTATCGACGTGCTGCCCGCTGCTGTCTCACCGACTGAGGTGGCGAAGGCTGAGCGCAGGCTGGTGGCACATGCCACCGAAGTCGACGCCGGCATCGTCACCCGGCTGGGCCAGCGCATCGCCGATTACCTCAATCCCGATGGCCAGTTCAGCGACGAGGACCGGGCCCGTCGGCGCCGACTACAGCTGGGCGTGCAAGGACCCGACGGCATGTCGCGGCTATCCGGATTGCTCGATCCGGAGGCCCGCGCCTACTTCGAGGCCATCGAAGCCGCGGTACGGCCCGGCCGCCATCAACCCAACGGCAGCGATCCCGAGGCGCGCGACGAGCGCACGCCGGGGCAACGCTGCCACGACGCGTTGAAGGTCGGCCTGAACACCGCCCTCGCTTCCGGCGGGCTCGGCACGCACCGCGGTCACCCGGTCACTGTGGTGGTCACCACCACCCTGGGCGAACTCGACCAGGCTGCCCGCGCCGTAGCCGACCCGTCGGTGCCGATGCCCGCGCCCGCCCGTACCGGCGGCGGATCGAGGCTGCCGATGCGGGATCTGATCCGCATGGCCGCCCAAGGGATCCACTACCTTGCCGTGTTCGACGATCACATCAAACGACCGCTGTATCTGGGCCGCCAAAAACGCGTCGCCAGTGCCGACCAGCGCCTGATCTGCCATGCTCGCGACCGCGGCTGCACCCGCCCCAATTGCCTGAAATCCGGCTATTACTGCGAAGTTCACCATTCACCGGACTGGGCGCGCGGCGGCCGGACCGACGCGGACAAGCAGTTCTTCGCCTGCGGCGGCGACCACGGCATGGCTAGCCGCGGCGAACTCCGTACTGAGGTAACCGACAGCGGGCGACTCGGGTGGACCGACGGCAGCGGCCCACCTGAAATCAACCACGCCCACCACCCCGAAGAACTCCTCCGCGGAGACTCCGATCCACCCGAAGACGATGGATGAGGGAACGTTTTCCACCGATCGGTCTTTCCCTATGATGCGGTCATGCAGTTCGCCGGGCCTGCGGTTGGCGACGCCGACGCGGCCCGTTACCGCGCCGCCGGGTGGTGGTCCGACCTGACGGTGTCCAAAGCCATTCGGCGCAACGCGGCGCGCCGGCCGGATAAGACCGCGTACCTTGACTACCCTGGCGGCGCGTTGAGCTGGTTCGAATTCGATCGCTCCGCGACCGCGCTCGCGGAACAACTGGCGGGCCTCGGTGTGACGAAGAACGACCGGGTCGCGGTGTGGCACGGTGACAGCGCGGCGATCCACGTGCTGTTCATCGCGATCGAACGCTGCGGAGCCATTGTGGTTGGTATCGGCGCGCGGGCCGGTACGCGCGAAGCAATGCAGATCATGCAAAGCACCTACCCGCGTTTGTTGATCTGCGATTCGCACCACGAGAATTCCGCGACAGCCGCTGCGGCAAGTCTGTCGCTGCCGGCACTGACCCTCAGAACGGCTGACGGCGTGTTTCTTGATACTCAGGTGCCACCACGAGCGTTGCTGGGCGACACTTCCGTCGGCCCCGATGACGTGTTCCTGATCAACTCAACCTCCGGAACCACCGGGCGGCCCAAATGCGTAATCCACACCCAGAATCGCTGGCACTACTTCCACCAAAAGGCAGTTGCCAATGGAGAACTGACCGCCGACGATGTCTTCCTACCCGTCATCCCCACACCCTTCGGATTCGGGATCTGGACCACCCACACAACCCCGATATACCTCGGTGCAACCGCCATTCTCCTCGGACGTTTCAGCACCGCTGCGGCCTGCGCAGCGATTGCCCGCCATAAGGTCACGGTGCTGTGTTGCGTGAGTACACAATTGATGATGATCATGGCTGACCGATCAGCGCAGGACTACGACCTCACCTCCCTGCGCATCGTATTCACGGGTGGCGAATCGCTGCCCTACCGGCCGGCGGCCGCTTTCGAAGACCTCACCGGCTCGACCATTCTCCAGTTCTACGGTTCCAACGAGACCGGAATGCTCAGCGGCACCACCGTGCACGACTCTCGCCGACACAGACTCCGCACGGCCGGCCAGGTCGTGCCGGAAATGTCGGTTCGGCTTTTCGACGGGGACACCGACGTCACCGCCACGGGGCGAGGACAGCCCGCCTGTCGCGGTCCGGCCACCAGTCTGGGCTACCTCGACGGCATCGACCATGACAAGCTGTTCACCAAGGACGGCTGGATGCGGATGGGTGATATCTGCGAACTGGACGCCGATGGCTATCTGAGTGTCACCGGCCGAACCTCCGATTTCATCGTGCGCGGCGGCAAGAACGTCAGTGCCGTCGAAGTGGAGGACGCGGTAACGATGCACCCGGCGATCGCGGTTGCAGCGGCGGTTGCCATGCCCGATCCGATATTCGGGGAAAAAGTCTGCGTCTACGTCGAGCTAGTCGAATCCCACACGATCGATCTGCCGACGCTCAACCAGCATCTGCTCGCGCACGGGATCTCCAAGGAACTGCTGCCCGAACAACTGGTGGTCCTTGACGAGCTTCCCCGATCGTCCGGCGGAAAAATTGCCAAAGGCAAGCTCCGCGAAGATATCCGAACAAAGCTGGGGCCTGATCATGAACGCACCTGAGATACGTAAGGGTGGCCTGGACGTATGGTCGCCATCGGTGGTACCGCCCATCGGCGTCGATCTCACCAACGAACAGGCACTCGCGGTGGCGTTCCGCCACCTGGCCGTCATTGGATTCGCCGAGAATATGGCCGGACATATCACCTGGCAGCTTGACGGCCAGACGGCCATGCTGGTCAATCCCTGGGGACTGTGGTGGCAGGAAATCACCGCATCCGACATTTGCGTCGTGGACGAGAAGGCGCACGTGATCGAAGGGCGGTGGGATGTCACACCGGCCATCCACATTCACACCGAACTTCATCGGGTGCGCAGCGACGCCCGGGTCGTCATCCACAACCACCCCTACTACGTCAGTCTCGTCGCCGCCCTGGGAACGCTTCCCGAACTGGTTCACCAAACCGGATCGCTGTTCCTTGACGACATGTGCTTTGTCGACACCTACGACGGCGAAATCGACACCGCGCCCCGCGCGGTCGATCTCGCGTCACGGATCGGAGGTGCCAACGTCGCGATCCTCGCCAATCACGGTGTCATCGCCACCGGGCGAAACCTGCCGGAGGCCGTTTACCGGGCGGCGTCGATCGAACGGGTTTGCAAACTGGCCTATCACCTGATGCTCACCACTCGAACGCCCACCTCGATGAACCGCGGCGACATGCTGGGCATGCAGGCGTCGCTCATCGAACGCGCCGCAGACGTGTACTGGGCAGGCGCGGCGCGGATGACCATCAAAGCCGATCCCGACGTACTCACATAGAAAGACCGTGACCGATGAAATCAATCGATGAGCTGGCCGGCAATCTGGGTTTTACCACCGCCAAGACGGGCGCCGGGCGCAGTGTCACGTTTCTGCCCGAGCCGAAACGAGCCGAGCGTCGATACACGGTGATATCAGTCGACGACCACATCGTCGAACCACCGGACACCTTCGGCGGTCGTACCGAACAGAAGTTCGCAGACCGTGCACCCCAAGTTGTGGAAACCGACGATGGTGGCCAGATCTGGATCTATGACGGGCAAGCCCTTCCCAATGTGGGTTTCAACGCGGTGGTCGGGCGCCCGGTGTCCGAGTACGGATTCGAGCCGGCACGATTTGACGAGATGCGCCGGGGTGCATGGGATATCCACGAACGAATCAAAGATATGGATTTGAACGGGGTATACGCGTCGCTGAACTTCCCATCCTTTCTGCCGGGGTTCGCGGGCCAGCGACTACAACAGATGACCAAAGACCGCGACCTTGCCCTGGCGACCGTCAGGGCATGGAACGACTGGCATCTCGAGGTCTGGGCCGGCTCGTACCCGGCTCGGATCATCCCCTGCCAGTTACCCTGGCTGCTGGATCCCCAGCTGGGCGCAAAGATGATCTACGAGAACGCCAACCGCGGATTTCATGCGATCACATTCAGCGAAAACCCGGCGCTGCTGGGATTGCCGACCATTCACTCGGGGTACTGGGATCCGATGGTGGCGGCGTGCGCCGATACCGGCACCGTCGTGAACTTGCACATCGGGTCGTCCGGTTCCGCACCGTCCACTACCGACGACGCGCCCCCGGACGTGCAAGGGGTGCTGTTCTTCGCCTACGCGATATCGGCGGCGGTCGACTGGTTGTACTCCGGCCTGCCAAGCAGGTTCCCAGGACTCAAGATCTGCTTGTCGGAGGGAGGAATCGGCTGGGTCGCGGGCCTGCTCGACCGCCTGGACCATATGCTCAGCTACCACGAGATGTACGGCACGTGGAAAGCGCTCGGTGAGAGCCTCTCTCCCGCAGAGGTTTTCACAAGGAATTTCTGGTTCTGCGCGGTCGAGGACCAATCGTCGTTCGTGCAGCACGAACGGATAGGCGCCGACAACATCATGTTGGAGGCCGACTACCCGCACTGTGACTCGACCTGGCCGCACACCCAACAGACCATTCACGAGCAAATTGGCGGGCTGCCCGACGGCGTCATCGCGAAGATCACCTGGCAGAACGCCTCGCGCCTGTATCGGCATCCGGTGCCCGTCGAGTTACAGACAAACCCCGACGGGTTCTAGTGGCGATCGCCAGCGCGGCGGAGCCGGGCGGCGAGCGGTCGGGCGATCGCGCTGAATCTCAAGCGATGCGTGCCCATCAGTGACACGATCACCTCATCGGGGTCAGACGGTACCAAAGGAGAATGATCATGAAAATCAAAGCGGCCGTCATGCGCGAGCCTCGTCAACCATTCGAGGTCACCGAACTGGATCTCGACGGGCCCAGGGAAGGCGAGGTGCTGGTCAAGTTCAGCGCGGCGGGGCTGTGCCACTCCGACCTGCATCTGTCCAGCCCCGACATACCAGTGCGGTATCCGATTGTGGGCGGCCACGAGGGGGCCGGGATCATCGAGGACGTCGGCCCGGGGGTGACCAAGGTCAAGCCCGGCGATCACGTGGTGTGCTCCTTCATCCCGAACTGTGGGACCTGCCGGTACTGTTCGACCGGGCGGCAGGGCTTGTGTGATCTGGGCGCGACGATCCTGGAAGGCTGCCTGCCCGACGGTAGCTTCCGGCGCCACGCCGGCGGTGTCGACTACGGCGCAATATGCATGCTGGGCACCTTCGCCGAACGGGCAACGGTCTCGCAGCACTCGGTGATCAAGGTCGATGACTGGCTGCCCCTGGAGACCGCCGCCCTGGTCGGCTGCGGTGTGCCCACCGGGTGGGCGTCGGCGAACTATGCCGGTGGGGTACGGGCCGGCGACACCGTGGTCATCTACGGCATTGGCGGGGTCGGAATCAACGCGGTGCAGGGCGCCGTGCATGCGGGCGCCAAATATGTGGTTGTGGTGGACCCGGTCGCGTTCAAACGCGACACCGCAACCAAGTTCGGCGCCACCCACGCGTTCGCCACAGCCGAAGAAGCCGCACCCACAATCACCGAGCTGACCTGGGGTCAGATGGCCGATCAGGCGATAGTCACCGTCGGCGAAGTCCACGAAGACGTGGTCAGCGCGGCGTTCAGTGCCATCGGCAAGGGCGGCACCGTGGTCGTCGTCGGGTTGACCGGCAATTTCGCCGAGCACGCGGTGCACGTCTCCGCCGATGAGCTGGTGCTGTTCGGCAAGACGATCAAGGGCACCTTGTTCGGGTCGGCCAACCCGCAATACGACATCGTGCGGCTGCTGCGGCTCTACGACGCCGGCCAACTCAAACTCGATGAACTGATCACCCGCCGCTACACCCTCGACCAAGTCAACGAGGGCTACCAGGATCTACAGGACGGCAAAATCATCCGCGGCGTCATCACCTACAGTTGACAGCAAGGTCTGGCTTTAGGACTTTCGCTCACCCAGGAACGGCCACGTCGCGAGCAGGTAGATGGCGACCACCGCCAGCGGCGCGGCCAACGGCAGCCAGGGAGCCTGAAGCGGAAACGCTGTGGCGACCAAACCGGCGAACGTAAAGCTCACGGCCCCAACCACGGTGGGCAGGCTGAGGGTATCCGGCCCGGCGTGGGTCGACGCACTATGACGCAGCACCAAGTAGACGGCAGCGGACAGCCCGGAGACCGCGGCCAACGTGGCTGCGGGACCCGACAGCACAATCACCGATACGGTGAGCAGCAGGGCAAGCGTGGCGGCCAGGCGAAAGATCATGCCGGCCATCACCGCAACGACGGCCAGCATTGTCGCTGCCCGTCCGGGACCCTGCGATCCGGTCCCGGCAGCGGCCACCATCAGCAGCCCGCAGACCGTGGACACCACGCGGGTCACCCAAAGTGAAATCACGAACGTCGTCCCGTCATTCGGCGGTCGGGCATCACGCGCATCGACTGGTCCAGTGTGCGATCCGCCTGCCAGGCCAGCACGTCGACGCCGATGGTGGCCATGTCGCGATACATGGCTGACCTCTGCAACGCCCACATCCGCGCGATCAACCGATCCTGCTGAGCCTCGAGCGGAGAGCCTTGCAGGACATCCACCGCCATCACGACGTGGCCACGTTTGCGCAAGTCGATCAGCGCCAGCGCGAACTCGGTGTCCAGCAGCGTGGAAAATGCGACGACGATCGCACCTGGCGGAACGGCTGCGCGCGGCGCCAGTGTCCCGGTGGTGGTTTCGAATGCCGGTTCTGGACTGCCGGCACCGAGCACCGTGTCGAGCACCCGATAGAACTGCCGCTGCCCGATGTCAGCGCCCAGCCACCGGGGCTGGCGACCGCCGAGCGCGACGATGCCGGCCCGATCACCGCGGCGCAGCGCCGTCTGCACCACCTGCGCCGCACCCCGCACCGTCCGTTCGGTGGCTTCCGTCGCCGGACCCGAGGGCTGCGGATAGGTGTCGATGAGCACCACCACATCGGCGGCGCGGTCGGTCAAGCGTTCGGTCACATGCAGGCTGCCGCGCCGGGCGCTCACCGACCAGTTGATGGCGCGCAACTGGTCACCGGGAACATAGGCCCGAATATCGGCGAACTCGACACCGCTGCCGATGTGCCGGGTGAGATGGGTGCCCAACCGATCGAGCAGCTCGGTCTGCGGAATTGCCGTCGATTGTGGTGGGGCCGTCGGAAACACCGTGATCTCAGCGGCGTCGACCGTTCCCGTTCCGGTCAGTAACCCGCCGTGTGCGACGACATCGACCGTGGCCCGGATGGGATAACGGCCCCAACGCTCGGCTGTAGCGGCGATGGTGTATCGGTGAGCAGAAGTCCGGTCAAGAAAGTCCAGCCGCATCCCGTCAACCGCCGACAGTCCCAGCTTCATTGCGACGCCGCGGTTTTCCGCAGTGGCCCACAGGGCCAGTTGCGTCTGCTCGCCTTCAAAGCACCGTTGCACACCCGGCTCTGCGTGCACGTTCACCTTCGGTAGGGGTCGCTGCCAGCTGATCGAACACAACACGCCGATCAGCGGCGCGGCGAACGCGATCAGCTGCCATCGGGACCCGATCAGCGCAGCGACCAGCGCTACTCCGGCAGCGGTGGCTATCGCCCGCGTCAACGCTGACGCGCGCCAATGCAGGACGACTTCACGGGTTTCGATCACGCCGCTACGCCGCTCACTGACCGCCTCCATGCGCCCGCGGAACCGGCAAGCGCCGCAACAGCTCCTCGATGACGTCAGATCCCTGGATTTTGCGCACCCACATCTCCGGGCGCAGGGTGATCCGATGCGCCACGGCAGGAGTGGCCAGCGCCTTGACGTCTTCGGGGATCACATAATCACGGCCAAGGAGCAGGGCGCGGGCACGGGCGAGCTGGACGAGGTCGAGCTCCGCCCGTGGACTGACGCCCACCGCGACCTGCGGATGATGCCGGGTCGCCGCGGCCAGTGAGACCACGTAGTGCAGGACGTCTTCGTGGACGCTGACCTGCTCCACCGATTCGCGCATGGCCAGCAGGTCGTGGGCGTCGACGACTTGGTTCACCGTCGGCTCGGTAGATCCCCGGTCCAGCCGGCGGCGCAGCATGGAAGTCTCGTCGCGCTCGGAGAGATAGCGAATTTCGAGCCGGATCGCGAACCGGTCGAGCTGGGCCTCCGGCAGCGGGTAAGTACCTTCGTACTCGATTGGATTGTCGGTGGCCAACACGATGAAAGGTGTTGGGAGTCGGTGTGTTTCGCCGTCGATGCTCACCTGGCTCTCACCCATCGCCTCAAGCAGCGCCGCTTGGGTTTTGGGCGGCGTCCGGTTGATCTCATCGGCGAGCAGCAGGTTGGTGAAGATCGGCCCGGGACGGAACTCGAAGCGTCCGGATTGCATGTCGTAGATGGTTGAGCCGAGTAAATCCGCCGGCAGCAGATCCGGTGTGAATTGCGCACGTGTGAACCCGAGTCCGAGCGCGGCCGCGAAGGATCGGGCGATCAGCGTCTTGCCCAGGCCGGGCAGATCCTCGATGAGCACATGCCCGCGCGCGAGCACGGTGGTGAGGATCAACGTGAGCGCGGACCGCTTTCCGACCACGACACGTTCGATTTCGTCGAGTACTGCCTCGCAGCGGGCCGTGGTGGCCTCAGCCGGCATCGTCATACCTGCTCCAACCGTTCCAGAATCTGCTCAAGAGCCGTCCGCCCCGGCCCGGGCTCACGTCCACCGGTTTGCGCGACATTGTTCGGATCCACCCACGCCCATAATTGCGAGCCGAAGAGCATTCGCCCGGTCGCGGAGAACGCCACCGGGTCTTTGGCCTGTCTTTGGCCCGTGGTTATTTCGAACCGGCGCGCAAGAACCGGTCGCAGGTGACGGTCCCAGTCCGATCGGGTGGATTCCGACCAGTGGATCAGCGTCTCGGTTCGAGACAGCCAGCTGCGCAGCGAATCCTCCAGGGGGTTCTGGGTCGCGGCCGGCGCCGATTCGTCGTCATGGCCGACGAACCGGCGAACGCTGAATAACGCGGACGCCGCTGCCGCACCTGATGCCCACAACACGAAGCGGCGGTCGTGCAGCGACAACGCGGCCAGTTCTGCGCTGAGAACGATAAGAACGCTCAGGACCACAAGCTTTTTCATACGACGCTCCGCAACTCGGCGAGGACCAGCTGCAGCACACCCACCGCGATCTCACGATGCTCCTCGGTCATCACGTGCGAACTGAACCGCGCTTCGGTGAACAGTTTGACCAGCCGGGCAGCGTTGTCCGCATGCAGCGCGCGGTGCTCGACGGCACGGGCCAGCACCTCGGTTGGGGTGTCGAAGTCCTGGGGGGCGGCCTCGGGAATATGCGCCAACTCGCGCTCCATCGCCGCGTAGCAGGCGATGATCGCCGCCCGTGGCTCGCGGCTGAGATCCCCGATCTCGGCCAGCCCGACTTCCGCCGCGCGCGCCAGGGTTTCGGAGGTGCCCGCGGGCCTCGACGGGGTGGACGGTTCGGCTGCGGTGATGCGCGGGATTGCGTTGCGGCGTCTGCGCATAGCGGTAACGATGCCGACGACAATCAGCACAAGCAGCCCCACCGAGATAGCGATGAGATAGCCCAGCACGTCCCGGTTCCCGCCCGAGTCGCGCGGCTCTGGTGGTGGGCTGGTGCCGGTTCCCGGTGGCGGCGTCGTGGGTGCGGTCCCGCCCGGCGGCTGGCCGATCTCGTGCGGCACGATGAAGTGCGCCAGCAGCCACACCAGCAGCAGCCACGCGACGAGCACACCCGCTGCGACCAGCAACACTCGCCAGCCCGGCCGGCCCACGCCGCCACCAAATCTGCGTTCGGGCAGGCCAGCGGCGGCGGGCGCCCTGCGCGGATCGCGCAACCGGGCTATGACGGCTATGCCGACGATCACCAGCGAGATGCTGAGCAGCGCCACAACGTACACCAGCGACGCCGAACTGCGAGGCGGTTCCTGTCGCGCCGCACGCGCAACCCCGGGCAGATAGCCGCGCAAACATGCACCAATAACGACCAAGAGCACGAGCACGGCGACCACGCGGCCTGTCGCCTTGTCGATCACGGGCATGGCACACCATTCGACCGGTTGCCTGCCGCCGGCGCGGCATTTCGTTTGCTCATCCTGGCACGTGGGCCTCCCGCGCCGCTACCGCAGCGATTCGATACGGCTGGCGAGCATTGCCGTCCACTCCGCGATGTATTCCTCGTCGGGCATGGCTCCGCGCGGCTGGCCGAGAAAGCGTGCAGGGCCAGGTCAGCCGCGTTAGAGCAAACGCAAGCTAATCTGATGATGTATGTTGTGATGTATGAAGCGCACCAACATCTACCTCGCCGAGGAGCAGACGGCAAGCCTCGACACGTTGGCGCAACAACAAGGCGTGTCGCGCGCGGAACTCATCCGCCAACTGCTGAACCGTGCCCTCACGAGTGCCGACGATAATCTGGCATCGGACTTCATCGCGATCGACAATTCGTTCGGTGCTCTTCGCGACGTCGAGGAGCCGGTACGCCGCCCGGGCGGCCGTGAGGAGCACCTCGCTCGAACGTGGCGCAAATCTTCATGATCCTTGTCGACTCCGATGTGCTGATCGCACATTTACGGGGTATCGCCGCCGCCCGCGATTGGCTTATCAGCGCCCGGAAGAACGGACCCCTCACAATCAGTGTGGTATCGATCGCCGAACTCATCGGCGGCATGCGGAGCGTCGAGCGACGCGAAGTGTGGCGGCTGCTCACAGCTTTTCGCGTGGAGCCGGCAACCGAAATAATCGCTCGCCGTGCCGGTGACATGATGCGTCGGTATCGTCGCAGCCACAATAGGATCGGACTTGGCGACTATCTCATCGCTGCAACTGCCGACGTGCAGGGGCTGCAACTGGCAACCCTTAACGTGGGGCATTTCCCTATGTTCGAGCATTTGCAACCACCGTTTGCGGTGACGACAAGGCAGTGACCGGACCTGTGACGCTTCGTTTCTCGGCCCGATGGGACTACAGACCCAACCCCTTCGCGCGATCAGCCGCGCTCGGCGATCTCGGCGAGCCGATCCAGCGATGCCCGTAGCCTGTCCGCTGTCGTGCGACGGGCGCGTGGGATGCGGTTCTGGTCGGTCAATCGTGACCAGTCGTAGGTGTGCGTCACCCTGGTATGGGTGTCGTCCACGGGTTCGAGCTCCCAGCGCCACAGGTGCCCCGGCGGTCGTCGACCCGGCTCGGACGGACGCCAGGCGATGCGACGGGCCTCGTCGAACTCCACGACGTGGTTTTCGCGGATGCTGCCGAGCGTGAGTTTCATGATGAACACATCACCGACGCTCGTGACACGTTGCCCCGCTGCAGCTTCGGCGAGATTGTCGTTGCCGTCCCATCGCGGTTGTTGTGCTGGGTCAGCGATCAGCTCGAAGATTCGTTGCGCTGCTGCGGCGATGTCGCGGCTCGCGCTCACCACTTGAGGAACGTCGGTGTCGTCGACCACGGGTTAATTGAAGCATCACCCGTCAAGGCCTGCGGTAGGCCCGGAGATAATCCGGCGGCGGGATGGCCGGGTCAAGGTCGTCGGCCGACACCGGACTTCCGGTCGCGAGACCCAGCGGCACGACACCGGCCCAGTGCGGCAACGCGACGTCCTCGGCGTCATCGACCGGTCCGCCGCCACGCACCTTGGCGGAGACTTCGACGAGATCGAGCGCCAGCACTGCGGTTGCGGCCAATTCGCGCGAATTCGGTGGTCTGCTGTCGGCGGCCCGCCCGGGTGCCACGTGGTCGAGAAGTGCTGCAAGAGCGCGCCGCTTCCCCGCCGGGTCCTGGACAAGGTGCGCAGTACCCAGCACGACGACCGACCGGTAGTTCAGCGAATGGTGCATGGCCGCGCGGGCCAGCACCAGACCGTCGACCAGGGTTACCGTGACGCAGACGGGCAGGCCCGAGCGTGACACGGCAAGCATCGGACCGCTGCCCGTGGACCCGTGCAGAAACAAGGTCTCGCCCACCCGGGCATGTGTCGTCGGCAGCACCACCGGGCGACCGGCATTGAGGTAGCCCAGGTGACAGATCAGCGCTTCATCGAGGATCTGGTGCACGGTTGCGCGATCGTAGCGGGCACGTTCGCGGTGGCGGGTGGGCGTGCTGCCTACTGTTGCCGGGTAGGCCTGCGGTGGGCTCGCCGGTGCATACAACGGTTGCCTCCAGATTTGTAATAGTACATACTTTAATACGTGCCAGTGCAATACACCATACAGGGCGCGGGCGCCGAGGCGATAGCAACCGACGTCGAGGAGGCCATCTCGGCGGGGGCGCTGGCACCCGGCGCCGAACTGCCCCCGATTCGACAGCTCGCCGGTCGACTCGGCGTCAACCCCAACACTGTCGCCGCCGCATACCGGCTGCTGCGCGATCGCGGAGCGGTCGAGACCGCCGGTCGGCGCGGCACGCGGGTGCGGGATCGGCCGGCGACCACACCGCGATCCCTGCGCGGGCTGGCCATCCCCGAAGGGGTGCGCGACCTCTCGACCGGCAACCCGGATCCGGCTCTGCTGCCGATCGGCCGCGCGCGGCTTCCACATACCGGTTCGCGGCAGCGGCGCGCCCCGCTGCTGTATGGGGAACCCGCCATGTCACCCGAGCTGGCCGAGCACGCCCGGATGTCTTTGACCGCCGAGGGTGTTCCGGCTGAGCACCTCGCTGCGACCGCCGGGGCCCTCGATGGCACCGAGCGCGTGCTCACTGCCCACCTACGGCCCGGTGACCGGGTGGCGGTCGAAGACCCCGGGTGGGCGAATCTCCTGGACTTGCTTGCCGCGCTGGGGCTTTCGACCGAGCCGGTACGGGTCGACGATGACGGGCCGGTGGCCGCTGATGTGGCCCGGGCGCTGCACCGCGGCGTGCGGGCGGTGGTGGTGACCGCTCGCGCCCAAAATCCGACCGGCGCGGCGATCTCCGCTGAGCGGGCAGCCGACCTGCGCCGGCTGATGGCTGACCGTGCCGACGAGCTGCTGCTGGTCGAAGACGACCACTGCGCCGGTATCGCCGGGGCACCGCTGCACACCTTGACCGCGTCGACGCACCACTGGGCGTTCGTGCGGTCGGCGTCCAAGGCGTACGGTCCCGACCTGAGGCTGGCAGTCCTCGCCGGCGACCGCCGCACGGTCGAGCGGGTGCACGGCCGGCTGCGGCTCGGCCCGGGCTGGGTTAGCCACCTGCTCCAGGAATTGGCTCTCAGCTTGTGGCGCGACACTGCGGCAACGCGCCTGGTACACAAGGCCGAAGCCACCTACGCTCGCAACCGCGGGCTGCTGCAGTCGGCGCTGGCCGACCGCGGCGTGACCGCCCACGGTCGATCCGGCCTCAACGTCTGGATTCCGGTGCCCGACGAAACAATGGTGATCACCCGGCTGTTGGGTGCAGGGTGGGCGGCCGCCCCGGGGACCCGATTCAGGATCAGCACGCCGCCGGGAATTCGGATCACCATTTCGGATCTCGCCGCTGCCGAGGTCGATTCGCTCGCCGACGCAGTCGCCGATGCGGTACATGCTGTCGGGCGGGCCAGCGTCTAACCGGCTGCTTATTCAGCTGCACCGGCAGCTCCGCACTCGAAGTGGTAAGCGGTTGCCAGTCAGCGGCTAGGGCCACCCTATGACGACGACACCGATGCCGACCCGTTCACGGTTCGTGGTCGGGGTCCTGATCGCCTTCGGGGTTTACTCGACCTTCTCGGGTTGTTCATGCTGCCGGCGCGCGCCGGGCACCTTCTACGACACCGTTGCCGTTGAGTGTGTTTGAGTTGCACTCATGTGGCGTCCCCTTGCGGGGTTGGGGTTTGGGCCTCTCCGCATCCGGCCCCGCGTGGGCGGGGTCTTACAGACGCTCCGCCGGCACCGGTTGATCCGGCGTCGGTGCCATGGCCTGTACCAACCACGGGTGTGGTTGGCCCGGGTACCGATGGGGCCGTGGTCCCGACTGGACCACGACTGGCGTAATCCGGCCAGTCACGGAGATTCAAAGCAGCGTTGTGATCACGGTCGACGACTTCACCTGTCTGCGGGCAGATGAGGTGTTTGTCGATGCGGCCTTTACCTTGCAGACGGCACGGGGAGCCGTCTTCGGTGGTGCAGCCGTGATGGATCTGGCTGGACGGGAACCAGCGTATGACCATGCGATCCGGGGATACGGCGGGAAAGTTCACGACCAGCCCTACGCCTGGCGGCAAATGTCGCCTTAAGCGGGGCTGGATTCTCATACTCGACAATCGTTTCCACGCCGGTAGTGGGGTCGATTGTGGCGACGGTGGCCAGCGTGCGCACGCCCAGATCCACCCCAGCGCGCACCGCCGCCCACATCGGCGTGCTTACGGTATCTGGGGTGCGTAGTGCGTAGCCGACTGAGACGAACAACCGGCCCCACCGCTGGGACAGGGTCATGTTCAGGATGCGGGCGCGCCCCGATGCGACATGGCGTTGCACGCGGTGGGTGTTCTCCTTGGCCCGCAGGGCGCCGATGACCGGCACCGTAATGGTGCGGCGGTCATCCTCTACCCGCATGGCGCCGGTCGTGAACCGCACCCGGCCCGGATCGCGTCGCGCCGATTGGAACTGCGGGAAACCCACCCGCCGGCCTTTACGGGTGCCGTTCTTGCTGGCGCTCCAGTTATTCAGTGCCCGGGCAAGATCGGCCAAACCCGCCGAGTAGCACTCCTTGCTGTTGGTGGCCCACCACGGCGCCACCTCCTCCTTAGCGCGGTTCCACGCTTTTCGCAGCGACCCGAGATCCCAGCCCACCGACTCATGTTCCGGATCAGCCGATTTCGCGTCGAGGTCAGCTTTCACCCGGTCCAGGCCCCAGTTAAACGCTTTGCGGCGGGCACCGAAATGCGACCGCACCAACCCGGCTCGATCCTCATCACAGGGCCATTCGACCTCGAACTTCGCCGCGGTGACTAGCCACCCGGTGGGCAGTTTCGCACCCAACTTCCCACTACCGGAATAACCCTCGGCGTCCCCGTCGAACAGCTCAAACAGCACCGACACCGACTCCACCGCCGCCCGATGCGTCTCGAAATCCGCCCCCACATCCACATACCGCGACAACGCCACCCCGCCATCAGGCTTCGGCGTGCCCGGCAGCTGCGCACCGCCGGTCAGCTCCGCTACCTTCGCGGCCTGCCCGCGGGTGCGCAGCGCCACAATCATCAGGCCGCCCCCGGCTCACGCTTGATCGCCGTCACCGCACGCATCGCCCGGCTTCGGGCACCCCGGCGCCCATACAACCGCGCGCACATCGACGTCAACACCTCGATCATGTCGCGCACCAGATCATCAGTGGTCTCACCGGGATCAGCGACCACAATCCTGCGGCCCTGCGCCGACAACGCCGCCTCCAGATGCTCCACCCCGAAGCGCGCCAGCCGGTCGCGATGCTCCACAACGATCACCCTCGCATCAGGGTCCGACAAAATGCGCCGCAGCTTGGGCCGCTTACCGTTCAAGCCGGAACCGACCTCGCATACCACCTGGCCCACCTCCAGGTCACACCCAGTGGCCCACGCGGTCAGGCGGGCCACCTGCCGATCCAGATCCGAGCGCTGATCATGGCTGCACACCCGCGCATACACCACCACCGTTGCCGCCGAGCCCGATGGCGAACCAGCCGTCTTGACCAGGATCAACCGGCCAACCCGCTCCGCGGGCACCGGCAATGTCCCCTCACGAAACCAGCGATAAGCGGTATGCCGATTCACACCAACCGAGGCGAGCACAGCAACACCGAGGGAATCGTGCTGCGATACGGCATCTTCTATCGGTCCGGGCGTGCCGCATAGCGAGATGATGGCCCGCTTCGCAAAGTGGTGGGCGCTACCGGTGCCCAGCGGAAACGGTGTGTTGTCGTGGGTGGAGATCAGCGATGTCGCCCGCGCGACTGCCGCAGCACTCGACCACGGCCGCGGCGGACAGATTTAGAGCATCGTCGACGACCAACCACGGTCTTTCGGCGACTACGCACGCGATCTCGCTGCCCGTACGAAGCGGCCACCGCCGTTGACGATCCCGAACGGACTGATCGGACTCGTCGCCCCCTACGTCGCCGCAGCTTTCGGGCAGGCCTGGCTACCGCTATCCAACGCCAAGGCCAAACGGGAGCTCGGTTGGACGCCCGTGACTCCAGCGGGGATCCCGTGATCGGCGATCGTTGGAATGTGATCGACGTGGAGGTCGGTCGACACTACCCTGACTCTGTGCCGTCATATCGGGACGTCGCCGCGTTCGACGATCGTGCCGCCGGATACGACCGCGGCTGGCGGGGCAGGCTGCATCACGAGATCGCCAACCGCACCGCCGCTCTCGCTGTGGCCACCGCTCCCGCTCCCCACCGTCTGCTCGACGTGGGCTGCGGGACAGGTTATCTGCTCCGAGAGCTGGCCGGCCGTTACCCCACTGCAGAACGACTTGCCGGTATCGATGCTGCTCCGCACATGGCCAGCGCCGCAACCGCTTCGGCAACCGACGATCGGCTCACGTTTGCTCACGGGGTGGCAGAACACCTCGACTACTCCGACGAGACGTTCGACCTCATCGTCAGCACGACGTCGTTCGATCATTGGTCCGATCAGCAAGCCGGACTTGCTGAATGCGCCCGGGCACTACGCCCGGGCGGCAGCCTGGTGCTCGTCGACCAGTTCTCCCGGTGGCTGACGCCGACGCTGCTCACCACCCGCCGAGGCAAAGCTCGCACCCGGCGCCGGGCCACTCGGCTTTTACTGCGGGCCGGCTTTTGCTCCCCGCGGTGGCATCGGTTGTACACACCGATCATCAACGCGGTGACCGCGACCAAGCCGGCTTAGCGGCGATCGTCTGGCCGGAAGCTGCCGTCGAGTACCTGCAAATGACCGATTGTGCGCCCGGTGACCTCGCCTGCGTCTACCAACGCCAGTTCCACCGCTGCCTTCGCGAATTCCTCGGCCGAGGACACCTCGTCGAACTCGCGAGCGTAGTACGAAAGTCCCGGTGTCAGTATCGGTTTGGACGGTGACAGCGCGTTCACCGCGATGTTGTGGCCCTGCAGATCAAAGGCCGCACACCAGGTCAGGTGCTCCAGCGCTGCCTTGGCTCCGCCGTAACCGGGCAGCACGCCGCCACTGCGGTCGGCGTACGGCCCGTCGCCGGGCAGCCGCGACGCGACCGAGGTGATGTTGATGATCGAGCCGAAACCCGCCGCGATCATGTCGGGGCAGGTGAGTTGCATCAGCTCGTAGGCGGCGAACACCGAGATCTCGAAGTGCCGCCGATACGCGGCCAGCGGTGTGCCCAGCAGCGGCGGCCAGCCCAGTTTGGCCGCGCCCGACGCTGATTTGGCCGACTTGGCACGCGCGTCGTCACCGGGTTTGGGTGGCCGGCCGGGTGCGGTGAACGCCGCATTGTTGACCAGAATCGTGATGGGGCCCAGAGCATCTCGAGTCTCGGTGACCAGCCGGACGATGTCGTCGCGGTCGAGAAGGTCGGCGCGGATGGGCACCGCCCGCCCGCCGGCCGCCTCGATGTCGGCGACGGTCTCGCCGATGGTGCCGGGCAGTCGCTCGTCCCAAACCTGTTCGGTGCGCCCGGCCACGGCCACCGCCGCGCCCTCGGCGGCGAGCGCCAGCGCGATCACCCGGCCAAGCCCGCGACTGGCGCCGGTGACGATTGCCGCCCGGCCGTCAAGTGCTGTCGTCATCGCGCCGCGCTCCGTTCACAGATGAATCCCGCTACCCTGCCCCCGGACTCCGTGGGCGTTGTCATGTCGATCACCTGCTGAGCCTGCTCGCGCACCGAGGTATGCGGGTCAAGCACCGAAAGGTACTTTTCGTGGGCGGCCAGCGCGTCGACCGCGACATCGATGTAAAGGTCCACCGCCTCGACATGGGTGGGCTCGGGTCCGCCTTGAAACAGCCAGCGGGGCGGGTCGGACAGTTCGTCGTAGGCCGCGGTGACCGCAGCCGCGAACTCAATGTGATCGCGCTGATTCGGCGCGCCCGGCGCAAACTGTGGCCCACCATAAATCGTCACCACCACATCGGGAACGACCTCGCCGATCACCGACGCGATCTGGGCGCGCAGCTCAGGTGTGTTGCGGATATTGCTGTCCGGAAAGTCCCAGAAGTCGACGTCTACCACTCCGACGATCGCCGCCGCCCGGCGTTGCTCGGCCTCCCGCACTGGCCCGGCCTCCGCTGGCGACATGCCCGCGATACCGGCCTGACCGCGGCAGGCCAGCGCGTAGCGCACCGTTTTGCCCGCCGCCGTCCATTTCGCCACCGCGGCGGCCATGCCGTATTCGGGGTCGTCGGGGTGCGGGACCAGGACCAGCGCGCTGCGCCAGTCCTCCGGAAACGAGTGCGGTTCGGGCATGGCTGTTATGACATCACGCCGTGCACGACGATCGCGGCGGTCTGATCCACCCAGGCGTCGTCGAGTGCTTCATCCGGACGCAACAGCAGCCGTAGCAAGGTCGCTCCCCCGATCAACTCGATCAACCGGTCCGGGTCGACATCCGGGTGCACCCCGCCGCGGTCGATGGCCGCACGCAACCGCAATCGCACGGCGGCGAACAGATCCGCGAAGCGCGACATCACCCGGGCGTTGAGCTTCCAGTCGGCGGTCATGTCGGCGACCAGCCCCGGTAGCGCGGCGCGCACCACCGGACTGGTGAACACGTCGCGGGTGGCCGCGATCATCGCCCGCACATCGGCGGCCATGTCGCCGGCCGGTCGAACCAGCGCGGTGGGCGCCACCGGGAACGCGGCCTCGTGCACCAGCTCGGCCTTGCTCGACCAGCGGCGGTACAGCGCCGTCTTCGTCGTCCCGGCGCGTTCGGCGACCGCGGCCAGAGTGAGGTTGGAATAGCCGATTTGTACCAGCAGCTCCGCGGTCGCCGACAATATGGCAGCGTCGATACGCGGATCCCGGGGCCGGCCGGCGCCGGGGGCCTTGTCAACCGAAGACGGGTCTGCTTTCATAACGCTACCTAACGTATCGTAATTGCCTCACGAAAAGGAGGCGTCTGTGGCCACCGAACCCGCTGTCACCGACATCGGCCGACTGCAACGCTCCAGCCGGGACATCACCACCTTGCCGGCGGTGATGTCGCGATGGCTCTCCACCGTTCTGCCCGGCGGGGTGACACCGCAGGTGACCGTGGAAAGCGGCATCGACGCCACCGGGATGTCGTCGGAGACGATCATCCTGACCGGCCGCTGGGACGACGGCGGCAACCCGGTCGAGCAGCGCTGGGTGGCGCGGGTCGCTCCCACCGCCGAGGACGTGCCGGTGTTCCCGTCGTACCGCCTCGACCACCAATTCGAGGTGATGCGCCGGGTCGGCGAACTCACCGACGTGTCCGTGCCGCCGGTGCGCTGGATCGAGACCACCGGCGAGGTGCTGGGCAAGCCGTTCTTTTTGATGGACCACGTCGAGGGCGTCGTACCGCCCGACCTCATGCCGTACACCTTCGGCAACAACTGGTTCGCCGATGCGCCCGCCGAACGCCAGCGCGAACTGCAGGACGCCACGATCGAGGTGCTGGCCAAGTTGCACTCGATTCCTGATGCGGAAAAGACATTTGGTTTCCTGTCCGAGGGGCAGGCCGGGGGCACCGCGCTGCGCCGGCATTTCGGGTGGGTGCGGTCCTGGTACGACTTCGCGGTCCCCGATATCGGCCGCTCCCCGCTGCTGGAACGCACCTTCGACTGGCTGGAGGCGCACTGGCCGCACGAAGCGGACGCCAGCCGGCCGGTGCTGTGTTGGGGCGATGCCCGGGTGGGCAACGTGCTCTACCGCGACTTCAAACCGGTGGCGGTGCTGGACTGGGAGATGGTGACATTGGGGCCGCGCGAACTCGACGTGGCGTGGGCCATCTTCGCGCACATGGTGTTTCAGGAACTCGCCGGCCTGGCGACACTGCCGGGGCTGCCCGGCGTGATGCGCGAGGACGACGTGCGCGCCACGTACCACGAGCTCACCGGCGTGGAACTCGGTGATCTGCAGTGGTTTTACGTGTATTCGGGCGTGATGTGGGCGTGCGTGTTCATGCGGACCGGCGCGCGCCGGGTGCACTTCGGCGAGCTGGAGAAGCCCGACGACGTCGGATCGCTGTTCTACCATGCCGTATTGCTGAAAAGACTTATAGGAGAAGATTGATGCTCGGACCGCTCGACGAGTTCCCGGTACATCAGCTGCCGCAGCCGATCGCCTGGCCGGGATCGTCGGACCGCAATTTCTACGACCGCGCCTACCTCAACGCCCACGACCGCACCGGCGACATCTTCCTGATCACCGGCATCGGCTATTACCCCAACCTCGGCGTCAAAGACGCGTTCGTGCTGATCCGCCGCGGCGATGTCCAGACCGCGGTGCACCTGTCCGACGCCATCGACCAGGACCGGCTGAACCAGCACGTCGGCGGATACCGGATCGAGGTCAGTGAGCCGCTGCACAAGCTGCGGGTGATCCTCGAAGAAACCGAGGGCATTGCCGTCGACTTGTCCTGGGACGGGCTGTTCGACGTGGTGCAGGAGCAGCCGCACGTATTGCGGTCCGGCAATCGGGTGACGCTGAACGCGCAGCGCTTCGCTCAGCTGGGCGCCTGGCGCGGGCGAATCATGCTCGACGGCAAGGAGATCGCCGTCGACCCGGCGACCTGGATCGGCAGTCGTGACCGATCTTGGGGTATCCGGCCGGTCGGCGAACCCGAATCGGGGGGGGGG
>NZ_JBOHHI010000022.1:0-17941 GCF_050700595.1 Mycobacterium sp. | reverse complement strand
GTGCATCACTACGCGGACCGGATCACCGACCCGAATTTGAAGAAGGCCGTCGCCGGGTTCACCGGCCAGGAGGTCACCCACGGTCGGCAGCACCGCGAACTCAACGACCAACTGCAGCTGATGGGCTATCCCACCCACCGGATAGACCGGATGACCAAGAAGGGGTTGGCGCGGCTGGAACGGTTCGGTTCGCCGCGCTACCGGCTGGCCGTGACCGCCGCGCTGGAGCACTACACCGCCACGCTCGCGGAAACACTGCTGAGTGATTCTCGTGCCCGAGAGGTACTGGGGGATAACGAGGTCAGGTCGGTGCTGCTGTGGCATGCACTGGAGGAGTCCGAGCACAAGGCCGTTGCGTTCGACGTCTACCGCGCGGTTGGTGGTACCGAGCGGATGCGGATCATCGCGATGTGGATAACCAGCTTCGCATTTGTCGGCCTGTTGGCGCTGCACACCACGCTGTCGATGCTTGCCGACCGGGCCTCCTACCACCCGGTGCGATTGGTCAAGAGCATTGCCGCACTGCGACACTCACCGTTCCTGACGCGGGCAGTGATACGCCGCCTGCGTGCCTACACGCATGCCGAGTTTCACCCCAGCGACAACGACAACACCGCGTTGCTCGACGAATGGACCCCGCGACTGTTCGGCGAGCAAGGTTCGCTCACCGACCACCTGGCATAGTCCGGGTCGTCCCGCGGCGGCTGTTCCGCCCGTGGCCTCGCGGAACCTAGGTAAGCGAATCGGGCGGCAGGAACCGGTCACCGTACTTGGCGGCCAGCTCGCGGGCGCGGGCGACGAAGCCGTCCTTGCCCCCGGGGTAGCCGACGATGTACTGCGCTGTGCCACCGGTCCACGGCGGGAACCCGATACCCATGATGGAGCCGATATTGGCGTCGGCGGTCGACGTCAGCACGCCCTCGTCGAGGCACTTCTGGGTTTCCAGCGCCTCGGCGAACAGCATCCGGTCGATCATGTCCTGCAGCGGCGCCTGCGACGAACCGGAGTTGAACGTCTCCCGCAGCCCTGGCCACAGGCCGACGCGCTTGCCGTCGGCGTACTCGTAGAAACCCTTGCCCGCCAACCGTGATGGCCGGCCCAGCTCGATCATCTTGGCAACGACGGCTTCGGCCGGGTGCGGCGTGTAGGTCTGGCCCGCGGCTTCGACGCCCTCCCGGGTGGCCTTGGCGATCTTGGCCATCAGCTCCATGTTGAGTTCGTCGGACAGCTGCAGCGGCGGCGCCGGGTAGCCGGCCTGGCTGCCGGCATGCTCGATGCTGGCCGGTTCCACACCCTCACCGAGCATCGCGATCGCCTCGTTGATGAACGTGCCGATCACCCGGCTGGTGTAGAAGCCGCGGCTGTCATTCACCACGATCGGAGTCTTGCCGATCTGCATCGCCAGGTCGATGGCTTTGGCCAAGGTGGCGTCAGAAGTCTTGCGGCCCTTAATGATTTCCAGCAGCGGCATCTTGTCGACGGGCGAGAAGAAGTGGAGGCCGATGAAGTCCTCGACCCGCTTGACACCGGAAGCCAGTTCGGTGACCGGCAGCGTGGAGGTGTTGGAGCCCAGCACCGCGTCGAGGGCGACCACCGGCTCGATCTCGGCGAACACCTTGTGCTTGAGCTCGACCGACTCGAACACCGCCTCGATCACCAGATCAGCGTCGGCCGCATCGTTCGCGTCAGCGGTCGGGTGGATGCGGGCCAGCAGCGCATCGGATTTCTCCTGGGTGGTCTTACCACGGTCCAGCGCTTTGGCTTCCAGCTTTTCCGCATATGCCTTGCCCTTCGCCGCGGCTTCGCTGCTGACGTCCTTGAGTACCACCTCGATGCCGGCCTTCGCGCACACGTAGGCGATGGCCGCACCCATCATCCCCGCGCCCAGCACGGTGACCTTCTTGAACGTCGTCTTCTCGTAGCCATCCGGACGCGACCCGCCGGAATTGATGTGCTGCAGGTCGAAGAAGAACGCCTGAATCATATTTTTGGCGACCTGACCGACGACCAGCGAAGCGAAGTAGCGGCTTTCGATCCGGGTGGCGGTGTCGAAGTCCACTTGCGCACCCTCGACCGCGGCGTCCAGGATTGCCCGCGGTGCGGGCATCGGCGCACCCTTGAGCTGTTTCTTCAGCAGGGCCGGGAACGACGGCAAGACCGAGGCCAATGCCGGTGAGGCCGGTGTACCGCCGGGCATCTTGTAGCCCTTGACATCCCACGGCTGGACATGCGCGTCAGGATTGGCCTTGATCCACGTCTTGGCGGCTGGCACCAACTCCTCGACGGTCGGGAGCACCTCGTCGATCAGACCGATCTCCTTGGCCTGGGCCGGCTTAAAGCGGGTGCCCTGAGACAACACGTTCATGAACGCGTTCTGGATGCCCAACATCCGCACGGTGCGGGTCACCCCGCCGCCGCCCGGCAGCAGGCCCAGCGTCACCTCGGGGAAGCCGACCACCAGGCCCTTGACGTCGGCCGCGATGCGGTGGTGACAGGCCAGCGCAATCTCCAGACCGCCGCCCAGGGCAGCGCCGTTGATGGCGGCGACGACCGGCTTGCCAAGGGTCTCCAGCGTGCGCAGTTGCTTTTTCACCGTCTCGACGGTGTTGAAGGAGTCTTGCGCGTCCTCCGGACCGGCAGTGATCATCGACTTGAGGTCACCGCCGGCGAAGAAGGTCTTCTTGGCGCTGGCGATCACCACACCGGTGATCGAATCCTTCTCGGCGACAAGGCGATCGACGGCCTTGCCCATCGACTCGATGTAGTGCTCGTTCATCACATTGGCCGAGCCCGTCGGGTCGTCAAGGGTCAGCGTGACGATGCCGTCAGCGTCCTTGTCCCACTGAATAGTGTTTTCTGTCATCGTCTTATACCCGCTCGATGATGGTGGCCACACCCATGCCGCCGCCGATGCAGAGGGTGATCAGCGCCCGGTGCGCGCCCCGGCGCTCCAGTTCGTCGACCATGGTGCCGGTGATCATTGCGCCGGTGGCGCCCAGCGGGTGACCCATCGCGATGGCACCGCCGTTGACGTTGAGCTTCTCGTCGGGGACCTTGAGGTCCTTCTGGAACTTCAACACCACCGATGCGAACGCCTCGTTGATCTCGATCAGGTCGAGGTCGTCGATGGTCAGTCCGGCCTGGTCGAGCACCTTGCGAGTCGCCGGGGTGGGCCCGGTGAGCATGATGATCGGGTCGGCGCCGCTGGTGGCGGCCGCGACGATGCGGGCCCGCGGGGTGAGCCTCTGCGCCTTACCCGCTTTCTCGCTGCCCACCAGCACCAGCGCGGCGCCGTCGACGATGCCGGAGCTGTTGCCGCCGGTGTGGACGTGGTTGATCTTTTCGACAAAGTGGTATTTCTGCAGCGCCACGTCGTCGAAGCCGCCCATCGCGCCGATGTCTGCGAAGGCCGGCTTGAGTTTGCCCAGGCCCTCCAGCGTGGTGTCCGGCCGGATGTGCTCGTCGTGGTCGAGGATCAGCAGGCCGTTCCGGTCTTTAACCGGCACTACCGATTTGGCGAAGTAGCCGCCCGACCACGCAGCGGCGGCGTGCTGCTGAGAGCGCAGCGCGAACGCGTCGACGTCCTCACGAGAGAAACCTTCGATGGTGGCGATCAGGTCGGCGCCGATCCCCTGCGGCACGAACCCGACGGCGTAGTTGGTCTCCGGGTCGGTCGCCCAGGCGCCGCCGTCAGAGCCCATCGGCACCCGGCTCATGGACTCCACCCCACCGGCGAGCACCAGGTCGTCAAAGCCGGAACGCACCTTGGCGGCGGCGATGTTGACCGCCTCCAAACCGGATGCGCAGAACCGGTTGAGCTGCACTCCGCCGGTGGTCTCCGGCAGGCCCGCGGCCAGCACCGCGGTACGGGCGATGTCGCCGCCCTGGTCGCCCACCGGCGACACCACGCCCAAAAGAGTGTCGCTGATCTGGTTTGCGTCCAAGTCGGGGAACCGGTTGCGCATTTCGTCGATCAGACCGGTGACCAGGTTGATCGGCTTGACTTCATGCAGCGAACCGTTTTTTTGCTTGCCACGCGGGGTGCGGATGGCTTCATAGATGAAGGCTTCTTCGGACATGGCTCGTTCCTCTTCGGGGTTTGGGATTCCGTCCTTCAGGGACGCTAGTCCTCTGCCAGCCACCCTAACAGCACGGCCGATCAACCTGTTGGTTGGGCGAGTGGCGACCGCCACGCTGGAGTGGCGCCCGAGAGCGCATACCCTCAAGACCATGACGGTGTCGCGGCTGCGGCCCTACGCGACGACGGTGTTCGCCGAGATGTCGGCGCTGGCCGCGCGCGTCGGCGCAGTCAACCTCGGGCAGGGGTTTCCGGACGAGGACGGGCCGCGCTCGATGCTGCAGGCCGCGCAGCACGCCATCGCCGACGGCGTCAACCAGTACCCACCCGGGATAGGTATCGCGGCGCTACGCCAAGCCGTCGCCGCCCAGCGCAAGCGGCATTTCGGCATCGACTACGACCCGGACACCGAGGTGCTGGTGACCGTCGGGGCCACCGAGGCCATCGCGGCGGCGGTGCTCGGCATGGTCGAACCCGGCGCCGAGGTGATCCTGATCCAGCCGTTCTACGACTCCTACTCGCCGGTGGTGGCGATGGCCGGCGCGCAGCGGGTCGTCGTGCCGCTGGTGTCCGACGGTCGCGGCTTCGCCCTGGACGTCGACGCGCTGCGGTGTGCGGTGACACCGCGCACCAGGGCGCTGATCGTCAACTCACCGCACAACCCGACCGGCATGGTGCTGACCGAGACCGAGCGGGCCGCCATCGCCGAGATCGCTATCCAAGCCCGCCTGCTGGTCATCACCGACGAGGTCTACGAGCACCTGGTCTACGACAGACGCCCGCATCTGCCGTTGGCCGCCTACCCGGGCATGGCCGAGCGCACGATCACCATCTCCAGTGCCGCCAAGATGTTCAGCTGCACCGGCTGGAAGATCGGATGGGCTTGCGGCCCAAGTGAACTCATCATCGGGGTGCGTGCGGCCAAACAGTACTTGAGCTATGTGGGCGGCGCGCCGTTTCAGCCTGCGGTGGCGCACGCGCTGAACACCGAGGACGCCTGGGTAGCCGCATTGCGGACCACACTGGAGCATCGGCGAGACCGGCTGACCAAAGCGCTGAGGAAGATCGGGTTCGAAGTGCACACCAGTCGCGGCACCTACTTTCTTTGCGCCGACCCGCGCCCGCTGGGGTACGACGACAGCACCGCGTTCTGCGCGGCGCTACCGGAGCGGGTCGGGGTGGCGGCCATCCCGATGTCGGCGTTCTGCGATCCGGACGGCGAGCACCCGGCAATCTGGAATCACCTGGTGCGGTTCACCTTCGCCAAGCGCGACGACACCCTTGATGAGGCGATCCGCCGACTGAGCGCGCTCACCGACCATCCGGCTATGTCGACCCGTGTGCACCCTCGATTCCCATGACCTGCGAGCGCAAACCCTCTGTCGCAGCATCCAATACGATCTTGGCGGCCCGCTTGACGACGAAGTCGGGAATCGGCCCCGACGGTTCGACGGTGATGTCGAAACGCACCCGGGTCCCTTCGACTCCCTCCCGCGTGAGGGTGTACTCGACATGCTGTCCGCGTTGCTGGAAGGTCGCTTTCGCATCCCAGACCACCCAGTCGGGTCCCCAGCGATACTCGAGGATCTCTTTGTCGACGATCCCGAGAATCCGAATGGTGGCCTTCACATGGTGCGGTCGACCGTCGGCGTAGCAGTCCAGCACTTCGAGCCGCTTGTGCACCGGTGACCACAACGACAACGCGGCGACATCGGCCAACGCCGCCATCACTGCTTCAGGGGGTGCGTCGATGACGATTTCGCGGGACGCCTGGACGGCTATTTCGACACCTATATTGTCCGGTCTGCGCCGACCTGACCCATCACCCGCCTGCGCAGCCCCTCGGTCGCGGCATCCAGGATCTTCTTGCGGGCCCGGTTGACCAGAAACTCCGGCAGCGGCGCCGACGGCTCCAGGGTGATGTCAAAACGCACCCGGGTTTTGTCGTCGGGTTCTCGCCGCAGCGTGTACTCGACATGCTGGGCATGCTGCTGAACCGTCTTGCGCGCATCCCACACCAGCCAATCGGAGCCCCAGTGATATTCGAGCACTTCCTTGTCGACGATGCCGACTACCTTGACCATGACCTTCACATGGTGCGGACGGCCGTCGGGATAGGTGTCGATGACTTCGGCCCGTTTGTGTACCGAGGACCACGACGGCACCGCGCAAATGTCAGCCAGCGCCTCCAGGATCGCGTCCGGCGGCGCGTCGATGACAATTTCCCGCGATGCTCGTACGGCCACTGACACCAAGCTTATAACCGGACCGGGATCGCAAGCGCGATTACCAGCCGATTTCGTCCAGCGGTGTAGCGCCGCGCGGCGGCGGACCGACTGATCCGGCCGGCGTGCGGGAAAACCTCGGCGCAGGCGCGGCCTGCTCGACGCCATGGGCGGTGATCACCGTGGCACGTGCGGTGATATGCGGGTCGGTGGCAGCCTCGCTCCAGGTCAACACCGGGGCGACGCAGGCGTCGGTGCCGGCGAAGATGTCCGTCCACTCGCGGCGGGTCTTGCCGGCGAACCGCTGCGTGAACACTTCGAGCATGCGCGGATACGACCCGATGTCGAGCTGACCCGGCACCTCGTCGGCCGACAACCCGAGCCCGGCCAGCAATTCGGCGAAAAACTGCGGTTCGATCGCGCCGACGGCCACGTACTTGCCGTCGGCGGTCTCGTAACAGCGGTAGAACGGGGCGCCGCCGTCGAGCAGAAACGATTCGCGTTCATCACGCAGGGCCCCGGCGGACTTCATCGTCCACATCATCTGCGCCAGCACGCTGACGCCGTCGACCATGGCGGCGTCGACGACCTGACCCTTCCCCGACCGTTCCCGCTCATAGAGCGCGGCCACGATGCCCAGCAGCACGAACATCGACCCGCCGCCGAAGTCGGCGACCAGGTTCAGCGGCGGCATCGGCGGCCGGTCACGATAACCGAGGGCCGACAGCGCCCCGGTCTGCGAAAGGTAGTTGATGTCGTGGCCCGCCGTGGCCGCCCGCGGACCGTCCTGCCCCCACCCGGTGATGCGGGCGAAGATCAGCCGCGGGTTGACCGTCGCGCAGTCGTCGGGACCGATACCGAGTCGCTCGCAGGTGCCGGGCCGGAAGCAGTCCAGCAGCACGTCGGCTTTGGCGGCCAACCCCAGCAGCTGCTGCGGCTGCGACTTGACGTCGAGGTCGATGATCCGCTTGCCGCGGTGCAGCAGGTCGCGGTCCTCGGGCGGCATCGTCAGCCCGCCGGGACGGCGCACCCGCACCACATCGGCGCCCAAATCGGCGAGCACCATTGCAGCGTGCGGCCCCGGGCCGATACCGCCGAGTTCGACGACTCGCACTCCCGCCAGCGGCCCCGGCATGCTCAGCCGCCCTTTTTCACACTCAGCACCCGCTTGCGTAATCCCTCGGTCGAGGTGTCCAGCACTCCCTTGACGGTGCGTTTCAACAGAAACCCGGGCAGCGGCACGATCGGGTCGATGGTGATGTCGAACTTAACCCGCGTCGCCTCCCCGTCCGGCGTCAGCGCGTACGTCGCATCCTGCGCACGCTGCTGGCCGGCGCTGACCAACGTCCAGCTCACGGTGTTGCCCGACCAGGTGTAGGCCACCACCTGTTCGTCGGTGATCCCGGCCGCCTTGACCTTCATCCTGGCGACACTGGGCCGTCCATCGTCGCCCCGCTCAACCACCTCGGAGCTTTGGTGCGCCGACGACCACTCGGGCAGCGACTCCAGATCGGCGATGACGTCAAGGATCTCCCCCGGCGTCGCTTCGATGACGATTTCGCGCGATTCCGTGATTGCCATGCCCGCACGATAGCGATACGACGGCTGGCGGGAGGTGTTTTCTGAGGCGTTTCCAGGCGGCGTACCGTCGGTCTGGTGACTGCTGCCTACGCCGTTGGTGACTATCTGCTCGACCGCCTCGCCGAACTCGGCGTCGCGCACGTCTTCGGTGTTCCCGGCGACTACAACCTGGAATTTCTCGACCACGTCGTCGCTCACCCGGATCTGCGATGGGTTGGCAACGCGAACGAACTCAACGCCGGCTATGCCGCTGACGGGTACGGTCGTCTGCGTGGAATGTCAGCCGTAGTAACCACATTCGGTGTCGGCGAGCTTTCGGTGACCAACGCGATCGCGGGCAGCTACGCTGAACATGTGCCGGTGGTACACATCGTCGGTGGGCCGTCCAAAGATGCGCAAGCCACCCGCCGGGCGTTGCACCATTCGCTCGGCGACGGTGATTTCGAGCATTTCTTGAGGATCAGCAGAGAAATCACCTGCGCCCAGGCGAATCTCATGCCCGCAACCGCTACCCGGGAAATTGACCGGGTGCTCTGCGAGGTACGGGAACAGAAACGCCCCGGCTACTTGTTGCTGCCCATCGATGTGGCGCGCTTCGAAGTCGAGCGGCCCAATGCGCCGTTACCGCGCTATGCCGACGGCACCAGCCCACGTGCGCTGGCGCTGTTCACCGAAGCCGCAACCGAACTCATCGCCGACCACCAGGTGACCGTGCTGGCCGACTTCCTGGTCCATCGTCTGCATGCGGTCTCGCACCTCGAGGCGCTGCTGGCAACCGACGTGGTGCCGCATGCCACGTTGATGTGGGGCAAAAGCCTCGTCGACGAGAGCTCGCCCAACTTCCTGGGTATCTACGCCGGCGCGGCCAGCGCCGAATCCGTACGCCGTGGAATCGAAGAGGCGCCGGTGCTGGTGACGGCCGGGGTGGTGTTCACCGATATGGTCAGCGGTTTCTTCAGCCAGCGCGTCGACCCGGCCCGGAACATCGACGTCGGCGCACAGCAGAGCACGGTCGCCAACCAGGTGTTCGCCCCGCTGGAGATGGACGCGGCGCTGGACGCGCTGACCGCGATCCTGGCCCGGCGTGGAATCAGCTCACCACCGGTCGCGTCGACGTCCGGCGACGGACGCCGCGATCCGCCCGCGCGTGACCAGCAGCTCACCCAAAAGATGTTGTGGGACAGGTTTTGCCACGCGCTGACACCGGGCAATGTGGTGCTCGCCGATCAGGGCACCTCGTTCTACGGAATGGCCGGCCACCGGCTCCCGCAGGGCGTGACGTTCATCGGCCAACCGCTGTGGGGGTCGATCGGTTACGCGCTGCCCGCCACGCTCGGGGCCGGGCTGGCCAATCGCGACCGCAGGCCGGTGCTGCTGATCGGCGACGGCGCGGCCCAGCTGACCGTGCAGGAACTCGGCGTCTTCTCCCGCGAGGGCCTGTCGCCGGTCATCGTGGTGGTCAACAACGACGGCTACACCGTCGAACGGGCGATTCACGGAAAGACCGCCCCCTACAACGACATTGTCCGCTGGAATTGGTCCGAGATACCCGGAGCGCTAGGCGTGAAAGATCACCTGACGTTCCGCGCGCAGACCCACGGTGAACTCGACGACGCTCTTGTCGCCGCCGCCGAGCACCAGGATCGCATCGTGCTGGTCGAAGCCGTCGTGCCGCGGCTCGACATCCCCGAACTGCTCACCGAACTGACCCGGTCCACTTCACCGGACGGCAGTGTCCGTCGGTGAACCTCAGGCGCACATAGCGTTTCGATCGTCGAACATCACTTCGTCGCCTCGATACGCATCACGTCCACGAATTTACCGACGAACAACGGCGGATAGGCGCCCATGCCGGGTCCAGTCATCCACTCAGCGGCGACGTCGGGATGCTCAATCCAGCGCCGTGCAGCATTGTCATCGTCGAGCTCCTGTAGGATCATCACTTCCTGCCCGTCGTCGAAAGCCCGGAAAATCCATGTCTTCCGGATGCCTGCGGCGGTGAACCGATCCCACGCGCCCCGGACTTGGGCAGTCAGCGTGGACACGTCGTTGACCGGTGCGATGGCGGCCAGCACGATACCGGGCGCCTGCGGATCCGAACCCGCCGACGACTCGAATCGTTCCACGATCTCCCCGGCGAAGACCGCCGGAATGTCTTCGACACCCACCTCGTCGAACCAGTCGAAGAAGACCCGCGACCGCAGCAGCTCGACGATCGGCTCCCGACTGCGTACGCCGATCGTCACCAGGACACGCCCGTGATCATGCGTCGACTTGTAGAGCAGGACGTGGTGCGCGCCGATATCGGCGAGCGCCGATTTGCGACGCCGTAATAGCGGCCACACCCGGTCCGGATTCGGTACGCGGTAGTCCGATGCGATCACCATCGAATGCGGGTGCAGGTCTGAGGTGCTCACCGGAGTTGGTCCTTCATCACTTTTCCGGTGGCGTTCAACGGCAGCTCGTCGAGGAACTCGACGGATCGCGGCGCTTTGAATCCGGCCATCCGCTCGCGGCACCACGCAATCAAATCCGCTTCCGACACCGGGGTTTTCGGCACGACGAATGCCTTACCCACCTGGCCGAGCCGCTCGTCCGGCACACCGATCACTGCAACCTGCGCGACCGCCTGGTGTTCCAGCAGGAAGCCCTCGATCTCAGCCGGGTACGCGTTGAACCCGCCCACAATGAACATGTCCTTCTTGCGCCCGTCGATTCGCAGCCGACCTGCCGGGTCCAGCGTACCCACATCGCCGGTGTGCAACCAGGCTTCTGCATCGATGGCTTCGGCGGTGGCCCCTGGCTCGCCCAGGTAGCCCTGCATGACACCGTAGCCGCGGACCAGCACCTCGCCGTCGTCGGCGATGCGCACCTCAACCCCCTCGCAGGGCAGGCCCGCAGTCGTGGCCACATCCTCGGTGGAGTCGCCGGGCCGCGACAAGGTGACGTTGCCGGCCTCGGTGAGCCCGTAACCGGTCATCAGAGTCTGAAACGGCAATTCGCCATGTATGCGACGGACCAGTTCGACAGGGATGTCGGCGGCGCCGGTCACGCCTGCCCGTAACGTCGACAACTTGACCTTATCGCGAACGGTGAGCAACGAGTGGTAAAGCGTCGGCGGGCCGGGCAGCATCGTGATACGTTCGCGCTCAACGAGGCCCACCACTGCGTCGACATCGAAAACGGCGACCGGCAGCATCGTCGCGCCACGGAGGAAGGACGCGATGAGTCCCGCTTTCAAACCGAACGTGTGGAAGTACGGGTTGATCATCAGATAGCGATCACCCTCGCGCAAATCAGCAAGTGTTGCCCACTCCTCGTACATTCGCAGCGTCTGTTGATGATTCATCATTGCGCCCTTCGGGCGGCCGGTCGTACCGGAGGTGAAGATGATGTCGGCGATGTCGGTACCGCTCACGGCCCGCTCGAACGGGGAGCCGTGGGACAGGAAGTCGGATTTCAGATCGATGACCGGTATTCCCGCGGGCACGGTGTAGTCCCGGCCCAGAAATCCCTTCTGCACCAGGACAGCCGTCGCACCGCTGCGGGTGAGAATGTCACCCGCTTCTTGCGCCTTGAACCGCGTGTTGACCGGCACCAGCATGCCGCCCGCGGTGAGCAACCCGAACGCGGCGATTATCCACTCTGCCGAGTTGGGTGCCCAGATGGCGACCCGATCGCCTTTAGCGACACCAAGGTCAGCAAATGCGCCTGCGGCACAACGTATTCGCTCGACAGCTTCAGTGAATGTGAGGCGCAGCGCACCGTCGACAACGGCCTCGGCATCGCCGAAGCGGTGCGCTGCGCTCAAGACCATCTCCGGAATGGTCTCCCAGTTCATGGACTCACACTGACATCAGCCGGGTGAGATTGCCTCCCATGATCTTGGCTTGGTCATCGACACTGAGGTACTGCAACGCATCCGCGTAATGCCGGGGTTGCGCCAGCCCCTCCGGGTGCGGGTAATCCGAGCCATAGAGGACCCGCTCCACACCGATCAGGTCGACGAGGTCACTGATGCCGTCCTCGTAGAACGGACTGATGTGGATTCGGTTCTTGATCTCCTCGACCGGGTCACCGCCGGGGAAGCTTTCCGGTGTCTTCTGGTAGACGTCGGCCAGCTGATCCAGTAGCGGGAACAACCACTTCGAGCCGGATTCGATGACGGCGACCTTCAGTTGCGGGATGCGATACAACCCGCCGTGAATCACCCAGGACGCCACCGCGTCCTGCACCGGCCGCCACTCGTTGAGCATCGCGAACGCGTTGGTCTGGAAGGGCAGCATCTCTAAGGCGGCACCGTCCCATTCCGCGGTGTAGCGCGCGTAGCCGGAATCCGACGAGTGCATCGCCACCAGTACGTCGTGCTCGACGCAACGCTGCCAGAACGGGTCGAACTCCGGCAGGGCGAACGACCGAGGACCGCGATAGCCCGGAACCGGCGCGGGGCGAACCAGAACCGCCCGCGCGCCGCGCTTGACCACCCAGTCCAGCTCCTCGATCGCCTTCTCGACGATGGGCAGGCTCACCACCGGGACGGTGAAGATCCGGCTCTGGTAGTTGAAGCCCCAGACGTCATCGAGCCACTGGTTCAGCGCATGCACCACGATGTGGATGAGTGCCGGATCGTCGCGCATCCGCTCCTCGACGAGGCTGGCCAGTGTCGGAAACATCAGCGAACGTTCCACACCCAATTCGTTCATCAGCTCCAGACGCGGGCCCGGCTCACGGAACGCCGGAATCGAACGCATCGGCTCGCCGAAGATCTCGCGGCGGCTCTTGCCGTCGGGGTTGCCGTTTTTGAAGTACTCCTCCATCGCACCCGGCCGCGCGACCACCTCGAACGTCGGGTTGGGAATGTAGTTGCTGATGACACCGCGGATCGCGATCTTGGTCCGGCCGTTGACCTGCACGTACTGAATCGCGTCCTTGTACTGCTTGGGCAGGTACTTGGTCAGCGATTCCTCGGTCTCGTACAGGTGGTTGTCGGCGTCGAACAGCGGATACGTCAGCTCGGCCGTCATAAGATCCTCCATTGCAATTTCCGAGAATCATATTCTCACCAGGAGACTACTGCAATCCCCACGGGTAGCAGCCGCGCCTAATGGGCAAACCATTGCGGTTCGACGAAGACCAAGGCGATGCTATTCTCCGCACACGAGAATGCCAATATCGGTGCGATGGAGCTGGGCGCATGGTGGACCTGGAGTTCGACCACGGTCTTGCCGTGCTCACCATTGACCGCCCGCACGCGCGCAATGCCATCGCGCCGGAAACCATGGACCAGTTGGAGAAGGCGCTCGACGCGGCCGAGGGAGCCGACGCCCTGGCCATCACCGGGGCCGGTGACCGGGCCTTCGTGTCCGGCGGGGACCTCAAAGAGCTCGCGGCGATCCGCACCGAGGAGGACGCCGCGGCGATGGCCTGGCGGATGCGGTCGATCTGCGATCGGCTGGCCGGCTTCCCGGCGCCGGTGATCGCCGCACTCAACGGCCACGCGTTCGGCGGTGGCGCCGAGGTCGCGGTGGCCGCCGATATCCGGGTGGCCGCCGACGACATCAAGATCGGATTCAATCAGGTGACACTGGAAATCATGCCGGCCTGGGGCGGGGCCGAGCGACTGGCCGCATTGGTCGGCAAGAGCCGGGCGCTGCTACTCGCCGGAACCGGCACCGTGCTCGATGCGGCCGAAGCCGAACGCCTCGGGTTGATCGATCGGGTGTTGCCCCGCTCCGACTTCGACGACGGCTGGCGGCGGCTGGCCCGGGCGCTGGCCAGTCGACCGGCCGGGGAGATCAAGCGTGTCGTCGGCGGCGTGTCCGCCGACGAAGCGGTGAAAGCCTTCGCGCGGCTGTGGGTCAGCGACGCCCACTGGCAAGCCGCCGACCGGGTGATGAACCGCAGCAACGGGGTCGGAGGAACAACATGACATCCATCGGTAGAGCGCTCACAGTCTCAACAGTCCTGTTGGCGGCGACCATCTTCGCCGCGCCAGCAGGCGCAGACGACCCGCCCATGCATCGGGTCAAGTACACGGTCACTGCTGCCAACCCGATCCGCGCAGATATCTACTACCTGGACAACGAGCCGCCGCACTTCGCTGCCTATAGCCATAACCCCTACGAATGGGTTCCGAACATCCAGGCCGATGTCGGTCCGGGTAAGCCATGGGTATTCGAGCTCATGTTGGCCAACCCCGATCAGTATGCGTGGGTTTCGGCCAGCAGCGGGCTGTCCGGGGCCACACCGCAGTTTCATTGCGACCTCACCGTCGACGGCGTGGCCGTCGTATCCAAGGACGGCCCCAAGGGCGTGCTCTGCTCGATACGTCACTGGTGAGCGATCTGCGGGTCGCCCTCTAGCCGGTGCAGATAGCGCTCGACGAACGCGACGGTCTCGGCATGGCCCGCCGACATGCCCAGCGCCTGTTCCATCACCAGCACCCGCGAAACGCTGGTCATCAGCATCGACCACACCAGCGGCGGCACCTCAGCGGACTCGATTCCATAGCGGTCCAGGATCGTCGATACCGCCTTGCATTGCTCTTCGCGGAAACGTTCAGCGTAGTACGCGATTTCGGCCTTGAGTGCCTTGCGATGATTAGCCAGCGCCACATATTCCATCGTCAGCGCGGTGGCCGCCGGGTCGGTACTGAACCGCCACAACGCCCACAGCGGTTGCGGCGACTCCAGAGCCTGCGCCTGCAGCTGCAGTCCCTGTTCGGCGCGACGGCGGAACGCTGCCAGGAACAAATCGTCCATCGTGCGGAAGTAGTAATGCACCAGTTGCGGCTTGAGCGCGGCCTGTTGCGCCACCCGCCGGGAAGTGACTGCGGCGTAACCATCGTCGAGCATCAACTGCTCGGCCGCGTCGAGCAGCACGGAGCGGTTCTTGGCGTCCGGCGCCCCGATTCTGCGCGCCGCGGTCATGTGTTGCTCCGAACTTCCGACTTTGCCGACCACGCCGATCGTAGCGTCGAGCAGCGCTGCGACCTTGACCACGACATTACCGCCGTGCTAAGCAAGTGCTCAGCAGTTTGGTCGATTTCCGGGCGGTGCCATGTCTCGCCGCCGACAAACCAACCCCAGCTTCGGGAGGCGCGCACCGCATGACCAACTTCGACACGATCGACTTCTTCACCGACGCGTCTTTGGTTCCCGACCCGCACCCGTACTTCGACTACCTGCGCAGCAAAAATCCCGTGGTCCGGCTCCCGCACCACGACGTCGTCGCCGTCACGGGCTGGGAGGAGGCCAACGCCGTCTACAAGGACGCCGACACGTTCTCCAACTGTGTCGCGCTCGGCGGGCCGTTCCCGCCGTTGCCGTTCGAACCCGAGGGCTCGGGGATTGAGGACCTCACGCCCCTGATCGACGCGCACCGCGACCAGTTTCCGATGTTCGAGCACATGGTCACGATGGACCCGCCAGAGCACACCCGCGCACGTTCGCTGCTGAGCCGACTGTTGACGCCGAGCCGGCTGAAGGAGAACGAGGACTTCATGTGGCGCCTCGCCGACCGCCAGCTCGGGGAATTCCTCGGCAACGGCGAGTGTGAATTCATCGCCGAGTACTCGAAACCGTTCGCCACCTTGGTGATCGCCGACCTGCTCGGTGTCCCGGAAGAAGACCACAACCAGTTCCGCACTGTGCTGGGCGCGGACCGTCCCGGCGCGCGGGTCGGAGCGCTCGATCACGAGTCGGTCGGCATCAACCCGCTGCAGTGGCTCGACGACAAGTTCTGCTGCTACATCGAGGACCGGCGCCGCGACCCGCGCGACGACGTGCTGACCGCGTTGGCGACGGCGAAGTATCCCGACGGATCCACCCCGGAGGTCATCGACGTGGTCCGGTCGGCCACCTTCTTGTTCGCCGCCGGTCAGGAAACCACCGCCAAACTGCTCTCCGCCGCCTTACAGGTGCTCGGCGACCGGCCCGATATCCAGCAGAAGCTGCGAGACGACCGCAGCCTGATCCCGGGGTTCATCGAGGAATCGCTGCGGATGGAGAGCCCGGTCAAGAGTGACTCCCGGCTGGCCCGCAAACCAGCCACGGTGGGCGGTGTCGACATTCCCGTCGGCACCATCGTGATGGTCTTGCCGGGTGCGGTCAACCGTGATCCGCGCCGGTTCGAGAACCCGCACGAGTTCCAGCTGGACCGCAAGAACGTCCGCGAGCACATGGCGTTTGCCCGCGGCGTGCACTCCTGTCCCGGTGCACCGCTGGCCCGGGTGGAGGGTCGCGTCTCGATCGAGCGCATCCTGGACCGGATGTCGGACATCAAAATCAATGAGGCCACACACGGGCCGGCCGCCGACCGTCGCTACACCTACGAACCGACGTACATCCTGCGCGGGCTTTCCGAACTGAACCTCACGTTTAACCCAACCCATTGACCCTGTCGTACGCCGGCCTAGTCCGCTGGCGTCGAGATCTGGGTCGCTTCGGACCGGCCACGCAGCACAGTGGAACCACGAGACGCCCAGTGCTGCCGCTCAGCATCCTCGGCGCGAACGATCGCCGCAGCGGAGCACAGCACTCGTTGCTCTGAGGTTTTGGCGAGATCGGCCAGCCGCGCGGCTTCGTTGACGGGATCACCGATCACCGTGTACTCGTAGCGGTTTTCGGCGCCGATATTGCCGGCGAAAACCGGCCCTGCCGATACGCCGATACCGAAGTCGACCACCGGCAGCCGCCGCAGCCGGGTGCCTAACGCCCGCGCGGTTGCCAACGCTGCTGAGACCGCTCCGCTGGCGCGGAGCGGCGCCCCGAAGACCGCCAGCGCGGCATCGCCCTGGAACTTGTTGATCAGGCCGTGGTGTTCGTCGACGGCGCCGACCACGATTCGGAAGAAGTCGTTGAGCACTCCCGCGACCTCGTCGGGTGATCGGCTGGCGGCCAGCTGGGTCGAGCCCACCAGGTCGACAAACAGAACTGCCGCTTCCCCGACGTCGCCAGACATTGACGCGCCCTCTTCAAGGGCACGACGAGCGACATCGGCGCCGACGTGCCGGCCGAACAGATCTCGCAGCCGGTCGCGTTCGCTGAGTCCGGTGACCATGCGGTTGAATCCGCGTTGTAGACGCCCGATTTCGGAGCGTTCGTAGACGTCGACGAATATCCCGACCCGGCCACGCTCGATTTCTGCCATCGCGTCGACGACCTCGCGCACCGGATCCGAGATCGACCGCGACACCAGGATCATCCCGCGCAGACCCAGCATCACGGCGACAAGCGACAGCACAAATACGGCGACTTCCACCGACGCGGTCTTGGGGATGATCCAGCCGTTCGACCGAAAGAAGATCAGAGCGACAATAGCCAGGCTCGGCAGGCCGCTACACAGCAGCCACATGCTGATCAGTCGGGCCAATACACCGGGCGCAGTCACAAAGCCCTCGAAATCCCTTGTGGCAGCAGCAACGATCGGACGGAGAGTTCGCTGACTGAGCAGAACGGCAGTGCCGGTCGCCGCAGCCCCGCCGAAGAGGACGGCTAAGCCGGTCGACACCGCCACCGTGAGTCCGCCGTCAAGGTCGAGCAGGACGAAGATCGCGCCGCTGGCTGTCCATGCCCCCGCCAGAACTATCGACTGGTTGCGCATGAGATTCATTGCCGTGCGCCGTTGATGAATGTCGGGTTCGTGCCGCTGAACAAACCAGCGCAGTGATGAGGCGATCACCGCTACACCGCCGATCAGCACGGCAAGCGTGCCCAGCGAGACAACCGCCACCGACGTAATCACGTACTTCCCGCTGAAGTGGGCATGGGCACCGCCGGGGAGGTGACCGCTGAGCGCGACGACGACGACGAGGACCTCGGCGACGCTGAGCAGATGCGCAAACGCGAGCCCGGCCGCGTACCGAATCGATGACCTCGCGACGCTGTCTCGCGGCGCGTCTGCCAGCCTGCTCACACGATGACGGTAGCTGGGCAGGCTCAAGTGATCGCTGCAACACCTGATTCGTTCGAAAGGGTGTTGCCTCGTGGGTCGTCAGATTGGGTTCCGTAGTACTGGTGTGCATCTGGACGTCGAGTCGGCGGCGTCGGTGCATGAG
>NZ_JBOHHI010000021.1:0-54469 GCF_050700595.1 Mycobacterium sp. | reverse complement strand
CTCATGCACCGACGCCGCCGACTCGACGTCCAGATGCACACCAGTACTACGGAACCCAATCTGACGACCCACGAGGCAACACCCTTTCGAACGAATCAGGTGTTGCAGCGATCACTTGAGCCTGCCCCGCTTGGCACCCGCGTTGGACGCAGGCTCGATGCCGTCACCGCAGGCTCGCTTCAACTCCACAGCGTCACATGCACTTTCGGGCGGAACCTGGTCACACCCACCCCGCTGCCGCGGATCATCGCCTGGGTACACCGCGGTGTGGTGATGAAGCCAATGAGCTCCGACACGGCGGGCTGGCGGGCGGACGGTCCCAGCGTTGACGCGCACCATTCGCCGGACGCCTGCAGTCGCTGCCCGGCGACGTGGATCAACCGCCCGGCGGCAAGGTCTTTGGACACCGCGAACCCGATGGTCAATGTGATACCGCCGACGCGCTGAACCTCCTCGAGCGCGGCGGCGTCGCTCTGGAAGATCCGCTGCCGCGACTCCGGAATCGCCAACTCCCGCAGTATGGATGCGATCTCACCGTCCACGCTGCCCGCGGACGGGCCGAGCATCCAGTCTTGCTCGCGCAGCTGTGCCGGCGTCGGGGTGCCGTGCGCCAGCGGGCTGTGCGGTGCGGTCACCGCGATGATCTGGTACTTCAGGAACGACCGCATACAGATCAAACCATCTGAGCCGGTGCCACTTTCGCTGGCCGGTCCGATCGCGATGTCGACGGCGCGCGCGGCGATCAGATCGGCGAATCGGCTTGTGGGGTGCACGCTCAATTCGACCGACAGATCGTCGGCGCGCGACGAGAACAGCTCGATCAGCCCGGGCGCCGCGTGCTCGGCGAAGGCGCTCGACGCGGCGATGCGCAGCAGCCGGCGCCCGTGGGCGGCCTCGCTCACCTCGATCGCGGTTTGCTGTTGCAGCCCGAGGATCTCCACCGCCCGGCTGGCCAACCGCAGCCCGCCCGGGGTGAACGCCAGTCCGGCACCGGTCTTGGTGAACAACGCGTCGTCGAGTTCCTTGCGCAGCGCCGCGACATGCATCGAGATACCGGCATCCGACATGCCCAATTCCTCGGCGGCTGCGCGCACCGAGCCCAACCGCACCACCGCCGAATAGGCCCGAAGCTGAGCCGGAGTCATGAAAAGAAGCCTACGTTGAGATGCGTGCGCGACGTTCTCGCCGACCTGATGTCGATCTGGCGCGCCGGTCGGACCGCCGGCGTCGGGACCGTGGTACGAACCTTCCGGTCGGCGCCGCGCTCGTCGGGCGCGGCGATGATGGTGGCGCCGGACGGGTCGGTCGCCGGCTCGGTGTCGGGTGGCTGCGTGGAGGGCGCCGTCTACGAGCTTGCGACCGAGGTGGCGCGCACCGGCACACCGCGGTTGGAGCGCTACGGGGTCAGTGACGACGACGCGTTCGCGGTCGGGTTGACGTGCGGCGGCATCATCGACGTCTTCATCGAGGCGATCTCGGCCAACACCTTCCCCGAGCTGGACGCGGTCGCCGAGGACATCGACGCGCACCGGCCGGTCGCGGTCGCGACCGTGATCGCCCATCCCGACCCCGCGTGGCTGGGCAGGCGGTTGATCATCCGTCCCGACACGGTGACCGGATCACTCGGCACGGCGCGGGCCGACGCCGCCGTCACCGATGACGCGCGTGGGTTGCTGGCGGCCGGGCGCAGCGAAGTGCTGCGCTACGGGCCCGACGGCGAGCGGCTCGGCGAGGGGATGGAAGTCTTCGTGGCCGGTTACGCCCCGCGACCGCGGATGTTGGTGTTCGGCGCGATCGACTTCGCCGCGGCGCTGGCGCGGCAGGGATCGTTCCTGGGCTACCGGGTCACGGTGTGCGACGCCCGCCCGGTGTTCGCGACGTCGCCGCGGTTTCCCACTGCCGACGAGGTCGTCGTCGACTGGCCGAACCGCTATCTGGCTGCCCAGGCCGAGGCGGGCGCGATCGACCGGCACACGGTGATCTGTGTGCTCACCCATGACCCGAAGTTCGACGTCCCGGTGCTCGAGGTGGCGCTGCGGCTGGACGTCGGCTACGTCGGGGCGATGGGATCGCGGCGCACCCACGACGACCGGATGGCCAGGCTGCGCGAAGCGGGCCTGACCGACACCGAGCTGAGCCGGCTGACCAGCCCGATCGGCCTGGATCTCGGTGCCCGCACCCCCGAGGAGACCGCGGTCTCGATCGCGGCCGACATCATCGCCCGGCGTTGGGGCGGCGGCGGCGGTCGGCTGGTCGATGTCGATGGCCGCATTCACCACGACTCCACCGCCGCGACCGACGCCCGGCCGAGTTCAGCGATTACTTAACTCGGTATTGACGCCAGGTCAGCACGGGACTGACACTGAGAATCCCGTCAGTGGATGTGAGGTGCGTCACATGCAGGTACCTGGTCCGTTTGAGTACGAACGAGCAAACAGCGTCGACCACGCCGTCGGATTGCTGGACCGGCTGGGCGATGGCGCGATGATCGTCGCCGGCGGGCACAGTCTGCTGCCGATGATGAAGCTGCGGATCGCCAATCCGGAATATCTGATCGACATCAACGATCTGGCGCCGGAGTTGGGGTACGTCATTACCGACCCGACGCTGGTGCGCATCGGGGCGATGACCCGGCACCGTGAAGTGCTGGAATCCGATCCGCTGGCCGCGGTGTGCCCGATCTTCCGCGACGCCGAGCGGGTGATCGCCGACCCGGTTGTGCGCAACCGCGGCACCGTCGGCGGGTCACTGTGCCAGGCCGACCCCGCCGAGGACCTGACGACGGTGTGCACGGTTCTGGGCGCGACCTGCTTGGCCCGTGGACCGTCCGGGGAACGCGAGATCGCCATGGACGATTTCCTGGCGGGGCCCTACGAGACGGCGCTGGCCCACAACGAGATGTTGGTCGAGGTGCGGATCCCGGTGCGGCACAACACGTCTAACGCCTACGCCAAAGTGGAGCGCCGGGTGGGTGACTGGGCGATTACGGCCGCCGGCGCCGCGGTCACTCTCGACGATGGCACGATCGCCGCCGCCCGGGTGGGTTTGACGGCGGTCAACGCGGATGCCGCCGCCCTCGCCGAGGTGTCCGAGTCACTGATCGGCCGGCCGGCTACCGAAGAAGTGTTCGCCGACGCCGGACGCGCCGTCGCCCAGGCGTGTGAACCGGTGACCGATATGCGCGGCACCGCTGACTACAAGCGTCACCTCGCCGACGAGCTGACCACCCGGACGCTGCGCACCGCGGTCGAGCGGGTGCGCAATATCCCAAGGCCACAAGGGAATTGAGGAGAATAGGCTATGCAGATCAATTTGACGGTCAACGGTGAGCAGGTCAGCGCCGAAGTCGAACCGCGGATGCTGCTGGTGCACTTTCTGCGGGATCAGCTGGGCCTGACCGGAACGCACTGGGGCTGCGACACCAGCAACTGCGGAACCTGCGTCGTCGACGTCGACGGTGTGCCGGTGAAGTCGTGCACGATGCTGGCCGCGATGGCGTCCGGGCACAGCGTGCGCACCGTCGAGGGACTCGAACGTGACGGACAGCTCGATCCGGTGCAGGAGGGCTTCATGCGCTGCCACGGGTTGCAGTGCGGTTTCTGCACTCCGGGCATGATGATCACTGCCCGCGCCCTGCTGGACCGCAACCCGAACCCGGACGAGGAGACCATCCGCGACGCGATCTCCGGGCAGATCTGCCGTTGCACCGGGTACACCACGATTGTGCGCTCCATCCAGTGGGCCGCACAGCATCCCAAGGCCAGCGCGGAGGCCACCTCATGACCACCATCGAGTCTCGCCCGCCAGTCCCGGAGGGACGGCCGGAAGACACCGCCGACAACGACCAAAAGCCGTGCGGGCACGGCCGGATGCTGCGCAAGGAAGATCCCCGGTTCATCCGGGGACGCGGCACCTACGTCGACGATGTCGTGCTGCCTGGCATGCTGCATCTGGCGATTCTGCGTTCGCCGTTCGCCCATGCCCGCATCGTCGGCATCGATACCTCTGCGGCCCAGGCGCATCCGAAGGTCAAGGCGGTGGTGACCGGCGCCGACCTCGCCGAGAAGGGCCTGGCCTGGATGCCGACGCTGTCCAACGACGTGCAGGCGGTGCTGGCCACCGACAAGGTGCGGTTCCAGGGCCAGGAGGTGGCCTTCGTCGTCGCCGAGGACCGCTACTCCGCGCGGGACGCGCTGGAGCTGATCGACGTCGACTATGACCCGTTGGACCCGGTGATCGACGTGCGAAAGGCACTGGATCCCGACGCCCCGGTGATCCGCGACGACCTGGAAGGCAAAACGGACAACCACATTTTCGACTGGGAGACCGGCGACGCGGCGGCAACCGAGGCGGTGTTCGCCGAGGCCGAGGTCGTCGTCAAACAGGAGATGATCTACCCGCGCGTGCATCCCGCGCCGATGGAAACCTGCGGCGCGGTAGCCGATTTGAACTCGGTCAGCGGCAAGCTGACGCTGTGGACCACCTCGCAGGCTCCGCATGCGCACCGCACGCTGTACGCGTTGGTCGCCGGTCTGCCCGAACACAAGATCCGGGTGATCTCACCGGATATCGGCGGCGGCTTCGGCAACAAGGTGCCGATCTACCCCGGTTACGTCTGCGCGATCGTCGGCTCGCTGCTGCTGGGCAAACCGGTCAAATGGATGGAGGACCGCAGCGAGAACCTGACCTCGACCAGCTTCGCCCGCGACTACATCATGCTCGGCGAGATCGCGGCCACCAAGGACGGCAAGATCCTGGCGGTCCGGTCCCATGTGCTGGCCGACCACGGTGCGTTCAATGGTCAAGCGGCACCGGTGAAATACCCGGCCGGATTCTACGGTGTGTTCACCGGCAGCTACGACCTGCAGGCGGCCTACTGCCACCAGACCACGGTGTACACCAACAAGGCGCCCGGCGGGGTGGCCTACGCCTGCTCGTTCCGGATCACCGAGGCGGTGTACTTGGTGGAGCGGCTGGTGGATTGCCTGGCCTACGAACTGAAAATGGATCCGGCCGAGCTGCGGCTTTCAAACCTGCTGCGGCCCGACCAGTTTCCCTATACCACCAAGACCGGCTGGGTGTACGACTCGGGCGACTACGAAACCACCATGCGCAAGGCCATGGACATGATCGGCTACCAGGCGCTGCGCGCCGAACAGAAGGAAAGACGCGCACGCGGCGAGGTGATGGGCATCGGCATGTCGTTCTTCACCGAGGCGGTCGGTGCCGGGCCGCGCAAGGACATGGACATCCTCGGCCTGGGCATGGCCGACGGCTGCGAGCTGCGGGTACACCCGACCGGCAAAGCCGTTGTGCGGCTATCGGTTCAGACTCAGGGACAGGGCCACGAGACGACGTTCGCCCAGATCGTCGCCGAGGAGCTGGGTATCCCGCCCGACGACATCGAGGTGGTGCACGGCGACACCGACCAGACGCCGTTCGGGCTGGGCACTTACGGCAGCCGGTCCACTCCGGTGTCGGGAGCGGCGGCGGCGCTGGTTGCCCGCAAGGTCCGCGACAAGGCGAAGATCATCGCATCGGGGATGCTGGAGGTGTCGGTCGCCGACCTGGAGTGGGAGAAGGGCAAGTTCCACGTCAAGGGTGACCCGTCGGCGTCGGTGACCATCGCCGACATCGCGATGCGCGCGCACGGGGCCGGCGATCTGCCCGAGGGCATCGAGGGCGGGCTGGACGCCGAGGTCTGCTACAACCCATCGAATCTGACCTACCCCTATGGTGCCTACTTCTGCGTGGTCGACATCGACCCCGGCACCGCCGTGGTCAAGGTGCGCCGTTTCCTGGCCGTCGACGACTGCGGCACCCGGATCAACCCGATGATCATCGAGGGTCAGGTGCACGGCGGCATCGTCGACGGGATCGGGATGGCGTTGATGGAGATGATCGCGTTCGATGCCGACGGCAACTGCCTGGGCGGGTCGCTGATGGATTACCTGATCCCGACCGCGCTGGAGGTGCCCCATCTGGAGACCGGGCACACCGTGACGCCGTCACCGCACCACCCGATCGGCGCTAAGGGTATCGGTGAATCGGCCACCGTCGGCTCACCGCCCGCGGTGGTGAACGCGGTGGTAGATGCGTTGGCGCCGTTCGGCGTTCGGCACGCCGACATGCCGCTGACCCCGTCGCGGGTGTGGGAGGCGATGCAGGGCCGGGCCCGGCCGCCTATTTAGAGGAGCGCACCGATGACGATCAGTGAGCGCGTCGAGCAGCTGACGCGTGCCCGGACACCGTTCGTGTACGCGACCGTCGTGCGTGCGCAACAACCGACGTCGGCGCACCCCGGCGACGAAGCGATCCTGTTGGCGGACGGCACAATCGAGGGGTTCGTCGGCGGCCACTGCGCGCAGAACTCGGTCCGCAAGGCAGCGCTGGGTGTGCTGCAGGCGGGCGAAAGCGTGTTGCTGCGTGTGCTGCCCGACGGTGACGTGCATTTCCCCGAGGCACCCGGTGCGAGCGTGGTCGTCAACCCGTGCCTGTCCGGTGGCGCGCTGGAGATCTATCTGGCGCCACGGCTGCCCGCACCGCTGATCCGGATCTGCGGTGCCACACCGATTGCCGACGCGCTGGCCGAATTGTGCGGGGTGCTCGGATACGAGGTGGCCCGCGAGGATGTCGGCACACCGCAGGGAACCACCGCGGTGGTGATCGCCAGCCACGGCGGCCCGGAAGCCGAGACCATCCGGGCGGTACTCGACGCCGGCATCGGCTACGTCGGCCTGGTGGCCAGCCGGGTGCGTGGCGCGTCGATCCTGGAAGGGCTGGCACTGTCCGACGCCGAGCGCGTCCGGGTACACAGCCCGGTCGGCTTGCCGATCGGCGCGAAAACTCCTGCGGAGATCGCGGTGTCGATCCTCGCCGAAGTCATCAGCGAAATTCGGGTCGGTGGGCTGCCGGTGGCCTCGGCTTCGCCGTGAAGCTTTTCGCAGACGTCGACGACGTGGTCCGCCGCTTCGACGCCAACGACTACCTCCTCGACACCGGGACCGCGTCGGCGATCTATCTCGCGGTGACGCTGGGCCGGCCACTGCTGCTGGAGGGCGAGCCCGGAGTGGGCAAGACGACGGCGGCGAAAACCCTCGCCGCAGTGCTGGATACCCCGCTTGTCCGGCTGCAGTGCTACGAGGGACTGACCGCCAGCGAGGCCCTCTACGACTGGAACTACCAGCGTCAACTGCTGTCCATCAGGCTGGCCGAAGCGCGCGGCGCCGGGATCGACGAATCGGATCTGTACACCGAAAAATACCTGGTGGACCGGCCTATCCTGCAGTGCGTGCGGCACCGCGGGCCGACACCGCCGGTGTTGCTGATCGACGAAATCGACCGGGCCGACGACGAATTCGAGGCGCTGCTGCTGGAGTTCCTCGGCGAATCCGCCATCACGGTCCCCGAGCTGGGCACCTTCGTGGCCGAGCGTCCACCGATCGCGGTGCTCACCTCCAACCGCAGCCGCGACCTGCACGACGCGCTGCGGCGACGGTGCCTCTATCACTGGATCGACTACCCGGAGCCGTCGCGGGCTGCCGCGATCGTGCGCCGGACAGTACCCGGCGCAACCGCGCCGCTGATCGAGCACGCTACCCAGTTCGTCGGCGCGGCACGCGATCTCGATCTCGACAAACCGCCCGGAATCGCAGAGACCATCGACTGGGTCGCGGCCCTGGTCTCGCTGGGTGTCGCGGACCTCGTCGATGCGGATGGCCTCGCCGGCATCGGTGCGCTGGCCAAGACGCCCGACGACCGCACCCTCATTCGTGAAGCGCTCGTCGAGTACAGCAGCAGTTAGGACGCACCGATGAAGATCGTCAACGAGTTCACCGTCAGCGCGCCGATCGAGGAGGTCTGGGACGTGCTGTCCGATTTGGAGCAGGTGATCCCGCTGATGCCGGGCGCGCAACTGGTGGGCCGCGACGGCGACGACTTCGTCGGCAAGGTCAAGGTCAAGGTCGGACCGGTGATCAGTGACTTCAGCGGAAAGGCGCGGTTCGTCGAGTACAACCGTGACGAGCATCGTGCGGTCATCGATGGCCGGGGCAAGGAGGCACGCGGCACCGGCAACGCTGCCGCGATCGTCACCACCCAACTCCACGAGGCCGGGGAGCGTACCCGTGTCACGGTCGACACCGACCTGAAAATCGTCGGCAAGCTCGCCCAGTTCGGCAGCGGGTTGTTGCAACAGGTATCGGAGAAGTTGTTGGGCCAGTTCGTGGAACAGCTCGAGGCCAGGCTGGCTGCCCCAAAAGAGCCGTCGAGACCGGAAACCCCGGACAACCCGGCGGCGACCGCCGAGCCGGCTCCCGTCAACCTGCTTGAGCTGGCCGGCGGCACTACGGTCGCCAAGTACGCGCCGCTGTTACTGGCCGCGGTGTTCGCGCTGCTGCTGCTGGTCTGGGTGCTTCGCCGCCGACGATGACCAGCCCGCTGCTGCGCGGAGTCGATTCTGCGGCGTTCGCCGCGGCACTGGTGGCGCGGCTGCGCGGCTTCGGGATACTCGTATCCGCGAGCGGCCCAGCCACTTTCGTGCAGGCACTCCGGCAGCTGGTACCGCGCACCAGCTCGGAACTGTACTGGGCGGCGCGGTTGACATTGGTCAACCGCATGGAGGATCTCGCCGCGTTCGACTCGGTGTTCGCGGCTACCTTCGGCGACGCCCCGGTTGCCGCTGAGGCGTCGGGATGGCACCCATCCGCGCGGCGTGAGGTAGCGGACACCGGCAGGCCCGCGCACGACGCCCCGACCCGGCCCGCGGCGGGGCTGCCCTGGTCCACGCGTCCAACCAGGATGGCCGCGCTCGCGCACGACGACACCCAAGCGGCGAACGTCCTGGTGCCGGATCCGCTGCCCAGCCGCATCGCCGCGCGGGCCGAGGAACCCTTCGACCGGTTCGATCAGGACGACCTGCGGCTGCTCGGGACCTGGCTGGAGGCGTCGGTGGCGCGGTGGCCGCGACGGCGCAGTCTGCGGCTGGAGCCCAGCCGGCACGGTAAGAGGATCGACCTGCGTCGCACGATGAACGCTTCGCGGGCAACCGGCTGGGAAACGGTGGTGCTGGCCCGAACGCGGCGGCGCCGCCGGCACCGCCGGGTCGTGCTGATCTGTGACGTGAGCCGGTCGATGCAGCCCTACGCGACTATCTACCTGCATCTGATGCGCGCGGCGGTACTGCGGCACGCCGGGATCCGCCCGGAGGTGTTCGCCTTCTCGACGTCGCTGACCCGGCTCACGGCGGTGCTCGCCCACCGTTCGCCGGAGGTGGCGCTGGAACGGGCCAACGCGAAGGTGACGGACCGCTACGGCGGCACCCACATCGGTCGCAGCATGGGCGCGCTGCTGTCCCCGCCGCACGGCAACGTGCTGCGCGGCGCGGTGGTGATCATCGCCTCCGACGGCTGGGATGCCGATCCGCCCGAGGTGCTCGGCCACGCCCTGGCCCGGGTGCGTCGGCGCGCCAAGCTGGTGGTCTGGCTCAACCCACGGGCGGCGCACCGCGAATTCCGGCCGCTGGCCGGCTCGATGGCGGCGGCACTGCCCAACTGCGACCTGTTTTTGCCGGCGCACTCGCTGGCCGGATTGCGGCAGCTGTTCGACGCATTGGCCGTGCGAGGCTGAGTGCCGTCAGCCCGCAGCGCGACAGCTTCTATTCTGAGCTGCATGCAGGAAGCGCGGGGGCAGGAGCAGTTCGGCGGCGGCGATGCCCGTCGGACCAGGGTGATGCTGCTAGGGGCCGGGGAGTTCGGCCGCGAGCTGGCGGTCGCCTTCCAGCGTCTCGGCGCTGAGGTGATCGCGGTCGAGCGGTACGCCGACGCGCCCGCGCACCGGGTCGCCGACCAGTCGGTGGTGGTCACGATGACCGACACCGACGAGTTGGCCGCGGTGACCAGCCGGCTGCAACCAAATTTCGTGGTGACGGTCACCGATGCCGTCGCGGCCGACGCGTTGACGGCCGCCGCGGAAACCGGGTTCGCGCAGGTCTTCCCCACGGCCCACAGTGCCCGGCTCACCGCCGACCGGGAAAGCCTGCGGCGGCTGGCCGCCGACGAGCTCGGCCTGCCCACCGCACCGTTCTGGTTCGCCGGATCGCTCGACGAACTGCGTGCAGTGGCCGACCACGCCGGCTACCCGTTGCGGGTCCAGCCGGTGGCGCCGGCGGCCGGGCACGGGGAGTCGGTGATCTCCGGCCAGCACGACGTCGAGGCGGCCTGGCAGCGCGCGGTGTCCGCCGGTGGCCCGCTCGCGACCGCGCGGGTGTTGGCCGAAACCGTCGTCGAGATCGACTTTCGTGTCACGCTGCTCGCCGTGCGCAGCGAGGGACCGACCGGTCCGGTGATCGAGTTCTGCGCACCGATCGGACACGGCGAGGCGACCGGCGACGCGTTGGAATCCTGGCAGCCGCAACAGCTCAACACCACCGCGTTGGACGCCGCCAAGTCGATCGCCGCGCGCGTCGCCAAGGCGCTCGGCGGGCGCGGCATCTTCGGGATCGAACTGATGGTTCGCGGCGATGAGGTGTACTTCTGTGACGTCAGCGTCCGGCCCTACGAGTACGCGGTGGTCACGCTGCGCACCCAACGGCTGTCGGCGTTCGAGCTGCAAGCCCGCGCGATCCTGGGTTTGGCGAGTGACACCATCATGATTTCGCCGGGCGCCGCGCAACTGCTCTACGCCGACCACGAGGCGGTCGACGCCGGACCCGCCGCCCCTGCGTTGGCCGACGCGCTCGCGGTGCCCGAAAGCGACGTGCGGGTCTTCGGTCCGGGGGAGTCCGACGGCCGGCGCCTGCTCGGGGTGGCCGTCGCCACGGCGCCGGACGTGACGGCCGCCCGGGACCGTGCCCGGCAGGTGTCGGCCGCGCTGCGCAAGAATTGGCCGTCGTGAGAGACTCACGCGGGTGAGCCGCGCGTACGCAGGAGATATCACGCCGGAGCAGGCTTGGCGGCTGCTCAGCGAGAATCCCGAGGCGGTGCTGGTCGACGTGCGTACCGAGGCTGAATGGCGCTTCGTCGGCGTGCCCGACCTGTCGAGTCTGGGCCGCGCCGTGGTGTACATCGAGTGGAACTGCGTCGACGGGACGCGTAACCAGAAATTCGTCGCCGACCTGTTGGACCAGGTGCCGGCAAGCACGGATCGGCCGGTGGCGTTCCTGTGTCGCTCCGGCAACCGTTCCATCGGCGCCGCGCTGGCGGCCACCGAAGCCGGCATCGCTCCGTCCTACAACGTGCTCGACGGGTTCGAAGGACATCTCGACGCCGCCGGCCATCGCGGCGCGTCCGGGTGGCGGGCGATCGGGTTGCCCTGGAGGCAGTCTTGAACCGCGCGGACGACGAGCGGTCGATTCGCACGCCGCCGCCGCTGCCTGCCGGCGTCGGTCCGGCCACGGTCGGCGTACGCGGTGGGATCCTGCGTTCGGGTTTCCAAGAGACCGCCGAGGCGGTCTATCTGAGCTCCGGCTACGTCTACGAGTCAGCGGCCGCCGCGGAGCAGGCGTTCACCGGCGAGGTGGACCGCTATGTGTACTCCCGTTATGGCAATCCGACTATCACCATGTTCGAGGAACGGCTGCGGCTGATGGACGGTGCGCCGGCGGCTTTTGCTACCGCGAGCGGCATGGCCGCGGTGTTCACCTCACTGGGCGCGCTGTTGGGCGCCGGTGACCGACTGGTCGCCGCACGCAGCCTGTTCGGCTCGTGTTTCGTTGTATGCAACGAGATCCTGCCGCGTTGGGGGATCGAGACCGTCTTCGTCGACGGCGACGACCTCGGCCAATGGGAACAGGCGCTGTCGGTGCCGACCCAAGCGGTGTTCTTCGAGACCCCGTCGAACCCGATGCAGTCGCTGGTCGACATCGCCGCGGTAACCGAGTTGTCGCACGCCGCCGGTGCGAAAGTGGTGCTGGACAACGTGTTTGCCACCCCTTTGCTGCAGCAGTGCTTTCCGCTGGGTGTTGACGTGGTGGTGTACTCGGGCACCAAACACCTCGACGGCCAGGGCCGGGTGTTGGGCGGAGCGATCCTCGGCGATAAGGAGTACATCGACGGCCCGGTGCAGAAGCTGATGCGCCACACCGGTCCGGCGATCAGCGCGTTCAACGCCTGGATTCTGTTGAAGGGCCTTGAGACGCTGGCGATCCGGGTTGAACATGCTAATTCCTCTGCTCAGCGGGTCGCCGAGTTCCTGGAGGAACATCCCGCGGTGCGCTGGGTGCGCTACCCATTTTTGGCGTCGCATCCGCAGTACGACCTGGCCAAGCGCCAGATGTCCGGCGGCGGCACGGTCATCACCTTCGAACTCGACATCCCGGAGAGTGCGGCCAAGCAGCGAGCCTTCGACGTGCTGGACAAGTTGCGCCTGATCGACATCTCCAACAACCTCGGCGATGCGAAATCGCTTGTCACCCATCCGGCAACCACCACGCACCGGGCGATGGGTCCCGAAGGACGTGCCGCGATCGGCCTCGGCGACGGTGTGGTGCGAGTTTCGGTCGGACTGGAGAACACCGAGGATCTTATCGCCGACCTCGGTCAGGCATTGGGCTAAGACCCGCAGCGGGCCGGCGTATAACAAACCGCGGTAACGACGAGATAACAAATCCCACAACAAACTAGCGCGACGCGCTGGGCAAATACCGGGGACTTTGCCTCGGGCCAAATATCGTCACTTCGTGTACCGCCGAACGGTCCTGAAGTTACCGCTGTTGCTGGCAGCGGGCACCGCGTTGGCCCGAACGCCGCGCGCCTCCGCGGATCCAGGCCGTTGGCCGGCCGACCGTGCCAACCGTTGGTATCAAGCGCAACGATGGCCCGTCGGAGCCAACTACACCACCTCAAGCGCCATCAATCAGCTCGAGATGTTTCAGCCCGGCACCTATGACCCCCGGCGCATCGATACCGAGTTGGGCTGGGCCCGGTTTCATGGACTCAACACGGTGCGTGTCTTTCTCCACGATCAGCTCTGGGCGCAAGACTCCCGAGGTTTCCAACTCCGTCTCGCGCAGTTCGTCAACATTGCATCGCGCCGCGGCATCAAACCACTTTTCGTCTTGTTCGACTCATGCTGGGATCCGCTCCCCAAACTGGGGCGGCAGCGTGCGCCGAGGCCCGGAGTGCACAACTCCGGCTGGCTGCAGAGCCCGGGGGCTGAACGCCTCGGCGACAGCCGCTACCGGCGCACGATGCAAGCCTATGTCACTGGAGTATTGAGCCAATTCCGCAACGATGACCGTGTTCTGGGTTGGGACCTGTGGAATGAACCCGACAATCCCTCGCGGGTGTATCGGCAGGTCGAGAGACCGGACAAGCAGGAGCTTGTCGCAGACCTGCTTCCCCAGGTGTTCGGATGGGCACGATCGGTTGAGCCGAGTCAACCGCTGACCAGTGGGGTGTGGGACGGCGAGTGGGGGGATCCCGCACGCCGCAGCGCAATCAGCGGTATTCAACTCGACAACGCTGACGTGATCACATTCCACTGCTATGGCAAACCGGCGGATTTCGAGAACCGGATCGCCGAGCTCAAGCCGCTGGGGCGGCCAATCCTGTGTACGGAGTACATGGCCCGTACGATGGGCAGCACCGTTGACGGAATCTTGCCAGTTGCCAAGCGGTACAACGTTGGTGCGCTCAATTGGGGTCTGGTCGCTGGGAAGACTCAGACCTATTTTCCCTGGGACTCGTGGGATCGCCCGTACACGTCAATTCCGAACCCATGGTTTCACGATCTGCTCCGACCCGACGGACAACCCTTCCAGAACAACGAGATCCAGACGATTCGGGGGCTGACCACCTTATAGCCGAGCAGCGTGGGACGGACATCAATCCTTGTGCTCGACTACGCCGGTCGCGTGCTGGGCGCGGTCCTCGTACGCGGCGCGGGTCTTGGTATCGAGGTTGAGGAATACCGTGTCGGTGCCCATCTTCTTGCCGAGCCAACGGCGGCCGCGAACGGGCAGCAACATCGTCAAGATGGCGATGAGGCGAGATGAGCCAGGCACTGACACTTGGGTTTTCGGTTTGTCGAGTACCTTGACGATCGCGGCGGCGACGTCGTCGGGTTGGACCGGCTTGGTCGCAGCGGTAGTGGTGGTGCCGGAGATCAACTCGGTGTTGGTGAATGTCGGCAGCACCGCGGTGACGTTGACACCCTGCGCGGCGAACTCGTCGGCCATCGCGGACGAGAGCCCGACGACGGCGAACTTGGTGCCGGCGTAAACGACCTGGCCGGGTACCGCGACCATGCCGGCCATCGAGGCGATGTTGACGATGTGGCCGCTGCGGCGCTTGACCATCTCCGGCAGCACTAACCGGCAACCGGTGAGCACACCGTAGAAGTTGACCTCGATCGACGAGCGGATGGCATCGGTGGATTGCTGCAGGAACCGGCCGACCGGCATCACGCCGGCGTTGTTGATCAGCACGTCGATGTGCCCGCCCCCGTCGGCGCGGGCTTTGTCGAGGAAGGCCGCGAACGACTCCCGGTCGGTGACGTCGAGCGGATGACCCGACACCGGGCCCAAACTGCTCATGTCAGCGACAGCTTGCTCGAGCGCGTCGAGGTCGCGGTCGCCGATCACCACCCGCGCACCGCGGCTCAGCAACGCCCTGGCGGTCGCATGCCCGATGCCGCGGGCTGCGCCGGTGACGACGACGGTCTTACCCCTGATGTTGTCCATGCCGACGGACTTTACACATGTCAAGTCTGCGGCCCGCCCGGGGTGGCCGTTGCGTCGGAGCTTCCGTGTAGTATCGAAAATATGTTCGAAGCGTCGGTATCTGCGCAGGCTGCGAGTGCTTTTGTCGGTCTAGACGACGCCGGTGTGGTGGATGCCATCACCGCGGCGTCGCGCCGGCAGAACGCGATGTGCGCGCGGGAGTTGGCGGCGATTGGTGAGCTGTACACGCGGCGGGCGACCGAAGACGATGTCGACCGGAGCAACTGGGCCATTGACGGGCATGAGAATGTGGTCGCAGAGGTCGCCGCCGCGTTGGGGATCAGCCGGGGGCGAGCCCGGGGGCGGTTGCGCTATGCGATCGCGTTGCGGGAGCGGTTGCCGCGGGTGGCGGAGGTCTTCGCCCGCGGAGACATTGATTTTCGGGTGATGGCCGCGGTGGTGTGCCGCACCGAGTTGGTGGACGATCCGGTGTTGATCGCCAAGCTCGACGCCGCGATTGCCCGGCATGGGCCGAAGTGGATGCGCCTTTCCGAGCCCAAACTCCTTGAGCGCATCGATATGTGGGTTGCCCGGTTCGATCCGGCCGGGCGGCGGTTGCCGGGTCAGCGTAATGAGGATCGCTATGTCGAGATTGGCCCGGTCGATTCCGGATTGGCTGGGGTGTGGGCGCAGCTGCACGCAACCGACGGCGTGGCGTTGGATCACAAGCTTGATGCGCTGGCTGCCACCGTGTGCCGAGATGACCCGCGCAGCAAGGCGCAGCGGCGCGCCGACGCGCTGGGCGCGTTGGTCGCCGGCATGGACGTGATGCGCTGCGAGTGCGGATCGCCGGATTGTTCGGCGGCAGCGCGGCGCCCGGGCACCGATGTGATCATTCACGTGTTGGCCGAACAAGGCACCGTCGAGGGTGCTTCCGAGGCGCCGGGTTATCTGCCGGGATTTGGGCCGATTCCGTCAGCCGCGTTGCGCAACTTGGCCGCTACCGCCAAGCTCAAGCCCCTGGCCAAGCCGTCGACCGAGGCGGAGTCGGGTTATCGGCCGTCGGCGGCGCTGGTCGAATTCGTGCGGCTGCGTGATTTGACCTGCCGGTTCCCGGGGTGCGACCAACCGGCCGAGTTCTGCGACATCGACCACACGATCCCGTTTCCGCTTGGCCCCACCCACCCGTCGAATCTCAAACTGCTCTGCCGCTATCACCATCTTTTGAAGACCTTCTATACCGGGCTGGGCGGCTGGGCGGACCGTCAGCTCCCCGACGGCACCATAGTATGGACGGCCCCGACCGGCCACACATATACGACGAAACCTTGTGGTGCCCTGTTCTTTCCGGCATTGGCCGTTCCGACCGGCGAATTGGTGCTCCCAACATCGACACCGCCTCGGTGCGACAACCGAGAGGTGATGATGCCCGCCCGCCGCCGAACACGAGCGGCCGAGCGCGCCGGCCGGATCCGCTGCGAGCGCGCCATCAACGAAACCCGCATCGCCGCCGAAGCGGCCCGAGAAGCCGAGCGACTCGCCGCCTGCAACGACCCGCCGCCCTTCTAAGTCGGCATTGACTCTTAACCAACTGGTGCCCACAGGTCGGCGGGGACGATTTCCTGTGCGCGGCATTATAACGACGTTATAGTAGGACGTGCGTCATCGAGGGTAAGGGAAAGGATGGGTAGATGCCTCACCTGCAGTTGGACACATCAGGTACTTATTCAGCCGAGGTCAAGCGCGAATTCGCGCGTCGACTCGGCGACGTTTACGCCGAGAAGATGCAGACTTCCCCCGATATTGTCGACGTGACGATCCGCGAACACGGCCCAGGTGGGGTGTGGCGGTGCGGAAAGGAACCTCGTCCGTCCGCGGTGCTTTCGTGTGACATCCGGCGAGGACGCACGGTTGAGCAGCGCGCCCAGTTGGCCGATGCTCTGGTCGATGTCGCAGTCGATGTCCTCGGTGCCGACGACCGGTTTTTCAACGTTGAGTTCACCCAGCACGACGGCGATGAGATTTACAGCTCTGTAGACATCGACGGCGTCGTGCACCGTGGCTTCGCGCCGAACTGGAGCCCTTCGGAAGCTACGACGCCAGTGCTTGAACAGGTACGAGAAACCCACCGCTAGGTGCTGTTACGTCCCGCGACGGTCGTCTGCAGTCAGCGACGCTAGCACGTGACGGGTTTGCAACTCGATGTAATCGTCGAGGCTGTAGTGCGGCCCGAAATGCCAGTGCTTGAGCGCCCATCCGTGCGCGAGCAGCATGATGTCGAAAACGACCAGATCGACATCGGCGGCGTGGAAAACGCCGCCGGCGATACCGGCCTCGATGACCGAGCGCAGCGGTGAAGCGGTGGCGATCTCGAGTTCCTTGATTTGTGCGCGCCCGGCCGCGTCGAGGGTGCGGCTTTCCCGGTAGGTCAGGACCACTGCGTCCAGGTTCTCGTCAACGATCTCGATGTAGCGCCGGATTCCGGCGGCCAACTGTTTGACGGGATCGTCGCCGGCAGCCGCCATGACCGGTGCCAGTTGGTCGCGAAAGGCGTCCTGGATCCGCACGACCGTCGCCAGCAGCAGATCCTCCTTGCCGCCGAAGTACTTGTAGATCAGGCCGACGCTGACGTTGGCCTCGGCCGCCAGGTCCTGCATCGACATCTGATGAAATCCCTTCTGGCCCATGACCTTGACCGCGGCGTCGAGCACCTGGCGGCGCCGCGAGCTGGTCCGGGCGGCGCGGACGGCCTCCTCGACCGGTAGAGAGCCATAGTCAGCGACATCGGTGGCCATCAGATACCCAGATCTTTGGCGACGATCGTCTTCATGATCTCGGTGGTGCCGCCGTAGATCGTCTGGATGCGGGCGTCGACGAACGCCCGCGACACCGGGTATTCCCGCATGTAGCCATAGCCGCCGTGCAGCTGCAGGCAGCGGTCGGCGACACGCACTTGCAGCTCGGTGGTCCACCATTTCAACCCGGCTGCCCGTGCAGCGGTGAGCCCGCCGGTCAGATGCTCAGCGATGCAGTCGTCGAGAAAGGTGCGGGCGACATCGAGTTCGGTTGCCAACTCGGCCAGCACGAATTGAGTGTTCTGCAGGCCGGAGATGGGGGAGCCGAAGGCGTTTCGCTGCCGGACGTAGTCGAGGGTTTCGGCCAGTACTCCCTCGGCGGCGGCCACCGCGCCCACCGCCAGCGACAGCCGCTCCTGCGGCAGGTTGGCCATCAGCTGATAGAAGCCCCTGCCTTCCTCCTCGAGCAGGTTGTCGACGGGTACCCGCATGTCGGTGAAGCTCAGCTCGCTGGTGTCCTGGGCGTGCAGGCCGATCTTCTCCAGGTTTCGGCCGCGGCTGAAACCCGGCGTGTTCGGCTCGACGACCAGCAGCGACAGCCCCTTGTGCCGGTCGGGTGCGGTGCGTACCGCGACGACGAACAAGTCACCAATCTGTCCGTTGGAAATAAAGGTTTTCGCGCCGTTGACGACGTAGTGGTCGCCGTCGCGCACCGCCGTGGTGCGGATACCGGCCAGGTCGCTGCCGGCGCCCGGCTCGGTCATCGCGATGCCGATTAGCGTCTCGCCGGTCACTACACCCGGCAACCAGCGTTGTTTTTGTTCGGGTGTCGTCAGGTCGGTGAGATAGGGGAGCACGATGTCGTTTTGCAGCGAGAAGGCGACCGTCTCGGCCGCCGCGCCGACCCGCTGGAGTTCTTCGACGACGATCGCGTTGTAGCGGAAGTCGTTCACACCCGCTCCGCCGAAATTCTCGGGTGCCGAAAATGCCAGCAGCCCAAGCTTTCCGGCCTCGGTGAACAGGGAGCGGTCCAAGCGGCCGGCCTTCTCCCAGCGTTCGTGGGCTGGAACGACCGCCTGTTGCACGAAGTCCCGTACCAGCTCCCGGAACTGGTTGTGCTCGGCGCTGTAGCTCAGTGTCATCGGAAGGCATCCATCCCGGTAAAGGCCTGGCCCAAGACCAGCTGGTGCATCTCCGGTGTGCCCTCGTAGGTCAGCACCGATTCCAGGTTGACCATGTGCCGGATCACCGGGTACTCCAGCGATATCCCATTGCCGCCCAGGATGGTCCGGGCGGTCCGGCAGATCTCGAGCGCCTCGCGGGTGTTGTTGAGCTTGCCGAAGCTGACTTGCTCGGGGCGGATACCGACGCTGTCCTTGAGCCGGCCGAGGTGCAGCGAGAGCAGTTGCCCCTTGTGTAGCTCGACCGCCATGTCTACGAGCTTGGCCTGGGTCAGCTGAAATCCGGCGATCGGGCGACCGAATTGGGTGCGCGCCGTGGCGTAGTCCAGCGCGGACTGCCACGCCGAGCGCGCGGCGCCCATCGAGCCCCAGATGATGCCGTAGCGCGCTTCGGACAGGCAGGCCAGCGGTCCGCGCAGACCGACCGCCTCCGGAAGCATCGCGTCTTCCGGCAATCGCACGTCGTCGAGCACCAACTCGGACGTGATCGAGGCACGCAGCGACAGTTTGTGGTGAATCGTGTTGGCGCTAAATCCGGCAACGCCGGTGGGAACAATGAATCCGCGGACCCCGTCGTCGGTGGTCGCCCAGACGATCGCGACGTCGGCCACCGAGCCGTTGGTGATCCACATCTTGCGCCCGTCGAGGATCCAGTCCGAACCGTCGCGGCGGGCGCGGGTTTTCATGGCGGCCGGGTCGGATCCGACGTCGGGTTCGGTGAGCCCGAAACACCCCACCAGTTCGCCGGCGGCCATACCCGGCAACCACTGTTGCTTCTGTGCCTCGGAGCCGCCCTTCCAGATGGCGAACATCGCCAGCGACCCCTGCACCGACACCAGCGAGCGGATGCCCGAGTCGGCGGCTTCCAGTTCCAGGCAGGCCAGCCCGTAATGCACGGCCGATGCTCCGCCGCAGCCGTAGCCCTTCAGGTGCATGCCCAGCAGCCCGAGCGCACCGAACTGCTTGGCGAGCTCGCGGGCCACCGGCAGGTCGCCGGCCTCGAACCAGCCGGCGACATATGGGGTGACGTGCTCGGCGCAGAACCCTCGAACCGTGTCACGCACCGCGATCTCGTCCTCAGACAGCGACGCGTCCAGGCCGAGCGGGTCGTTTCGATCGAAAGCCGGCAGGGTGCTCATCGGATCATCCTGCCATCGTCAGGCCGCCGCTGACGCTGATCACCTGACCGGTGATGAACGACGCGGCGTCGGAGGCGAAGAACAACACCGGCGCCGCTACTTCCTCGGGCCGGGCCAGCCGACGAAACGGAATCGCTTTGACCAGCGCCTCTCTCAGCTTTTCCGGCTGGGCCGCGAACAGCGGGGTGTCGGTGGGACCGGGGCACACGCAGTTGACGGTGATCGCATGCCGCGCCATCTCCCGGGCGAGCGACTTGGTCAACGCGATGACGCCGCCCTTGGCGCCGGCATAGATGGTTTCGCCCGCGCTGCCGACCCGGCCGGCGTCGCTGGCCAGGTTGACCACCCGCCCACCACCGCCGGCCTCGATCATTCCCGGCAGGAACGCACTGCACATGTGCACCGGCCCGAGGTAGTTGATCGCTACCACCTTCTCGGCGAATTCGGTTGTGGCGTTGAGGAACTGGTCGGTGCGGTCCCAGCCGGCGGCATTGACCACCACGTTGGGGACGCCGACTTCGGCGTGGGTGCGGTCGCGCAGCGCGTCGACCTGGGCGCGGTCGGCGACGTCGACCGGCAGCGCCGTGATCAACTCCGGGTACTCCGTGGCGGTGGCCGCCGCGGCCACGTCGTCGAGATCGGCGGCGATCACCCGGTCGCCTCGGGCGGCGAACCCCAGGGTGATCGCTTTGCCGATACCCGATCCGGCGCCGGTCACAAGTGCGATTTTGCTGCTCATCTGTGAAGTTCTCTCAGGCCGTGACGAACTGGCCGAAGTTGGCCGGACGTTTCTCCGCGAACGCCTGGGCGCCCTCCATGCCCTCGTCGGTGTGTACGAAGATCTCCAGCGCCGACATCGCCAGGTTACTCAGTCCGGCCTGGTGATCGGTGTCGGCGTTGAAGGATTGCTTGAGGAAGCGCAGCGCGGTCGGGCTCTTGGCGGCGATCTCCGCCGCGATGGCCTTGGCCTCGGCAATCAGCTTCTCGGCGGGCACCACGCAATTCACCAGCCCCCAGCGTTCGGCGGTGGCGGCGTCGTAGCGACGGCACAAGTACCACATCTCCCGGGCCCGCTTCTCGCCGATTACCCGGGCCAGATAGGCCGACCCGAACCCGGCGTCGAACGACCCGACCCGCGGTCCGGCCTGACCGAACGTCGCGTGCTCGGCGGCGATCGACAGGTCGCACAGCACGTGCAGCACGTGCCCGCCGCCGACCGCGACCCCGTTGACCGCGGCGATGACCGGCTTGGGCACGTCGCGGATGAGCTTGTGCAGGTATCCGATTTCGAACATGCCGCTCTCGGTGGGTCCGTAGTCGCCGGTCTCGGCACGCTGCTTGACGTCGCCGCCGGTGCAGAACGCCTTGTCGCCGGCCCCGGTCAGGATGATCACCGATACCCCGGTGTCGGCCCACGCCCTGCGGAATGCCCTGATCAGTTCTTCGACGGTCTTGCCGCGAAAGGCGTTGTAGCGCTCAGGCCGATTGATCGTGATGACGGCAGCGGCCGCGTCGATCTCGTAAGTGATGTCTTGGTAGTCAGTCATGGCGCTCCCGAGTGAACCAGCATTCATTCCGGACGAATCTACATTCACCATCGTGCCGGGTCAAGATGCCGGGTAATCTCGCGACATGCGCGCACCACGCGGTTTGGGCTGGCTGGGTGTTGACGTCGGCTGTGTCCTGGTGTTCTGCGCGGTCGGGCGGCGCAGCCACAACGAAGGCCTGGACGGCGTCGGCGTTGCGGTAACCGCCTGGCCGTTCCTGACCGGCGCCATCCTGGGATGGCTGGTGTCACGCGGTTGGCGGCGTCCGACGGCCGTGGCTCCGACCGGGGTCCTCGTCTGGGTGTGCACGGTGGTGGGCGGAATGTGGTTGCGCAAGATGACTTCGGCCGGTGTCACTGTCAGCTTCGTGGTGGTGGCCTCGTCGGTCACCGCCGTGTTGTTGCTGGGTTGGCGGGCAGCGCTGCTGTCGATGATGCGGCGGCGGACAAAGGTGTGATAGCCGGGGCGATATGGCACGGTCAGCGGGCGACAGCTGGGATGCGGCCACCGGCGTGGGCGCCACCGCGACGCTGGTTGCCGCGGCCAGGGCGGCGGCAACCCGGGGCGGGCTGATCGACGACCCGTTCGCCGAGCCGCTGGTGCATGCGGTTGGGGTGGACTTCTTCGTCCGGGTGGCCAGCGGCGAGCTGGCTTTGGCCGACCTTCGAGACAACGGCGGGTTCGCCCATCTGACTGAACTTTTCGCGGTGCGCACCCGGTTTTTCGACAACTTCTTCGCCGACGCCGGCCGCGCCGGTATCCGGCAGGCGGTGATCCTGGCGTCGGGGTTGGACGCGCGCCCGTATCGGTTGTGGTGGGCGCCGGGGACCGCGGTGTATGAGATCGATCAACCACAAGTGATCGAATCCAAGACCCACGCGTTGCGGGCACTGGGTGCCACCCCGACGGTCAACCGTCGTGCGGTGGGCATCGATCTGCGTCAGGATTGGCCGACGGCGTTGCGGCAGGTTGGATTTGACGCCGGCCAGCCGACCGCCTGGATCGCCGAAGGGCTGCTGATCGGCTTCTTACCGCCCGACGCACAGGACCGGTTGCTCGATGACGTCACCGCGTTGAGCGCCGTCGGCAGTCGGTTCGCCGCCGACTACCTGCCGGCCGGACGCCCGCCGCCGGCGGGCCAGGAACGGGTCCTTGCCGAATGTTGGCGAAGCCACGGTTTAGACGTCGACCTGGCCGACCTGACGTATCCGGGCGAGCACCACGACACCGCGCAGTACCTGGCCGCCCAGGGTTGGGCGACCGTCGAGATGCCCCTTTCCGAAGTGCTCGCCGCCACCGGACTGCCCGACCTGCGCCATGACGACCCCGCCGACGCGCCGGTCTCGAGCTCATATGTCGGCGCAACCCGGACCTGACGAGGGACGATCAAGCCGCCAGTGCGGCGGGTTTTTTAGCGAACCGCAGGCCTTCGTCGGCCACCTTGCCATGCCTGATCAGCCGCACGTCCAGCAGGTAGTTTTGGTTCAACCGCCACGGCTTACGCGAGCCCTGCGTGGGCAGCTCGTCAAGTTTGCGCAGCACGTAGCCGGGGGTGAATTCCATGAACGGGCGCTCGTCGACGTCTGGGCCCGGGCGCTGGGCCACCACGGTGTCGTAGCCGTTGGCGTCCATGTAATTCAAGATGCGGCAGACGAATTCCGACACCAGGTCGGCCTTCAGCGTCCACCCTATGTTGGTGTAGCCGACCGTGTAGGCCATGTTGGGCAGGCCGGACAGCATCATGCCCTTGTAGGCCATCGTCTGAGTCAGGTCCACCTCCCGGCCGTCGATGCTGCCGGTCGCCCCACCGAAGAGTTGCAGGTCGAGTCCCGTCGCGGTGACGATGATGTCGGCGGCCAGCTCACGACCCGAGTGGAGCTTGATGCCGGTCGGCGTGAACCGCTCGATGGTGTCGGTGACTACCTCGGCTTTCCCGTGGCGAATGGTGCGGAACAGGTCGCCGTTGGGCACTACGCACAGCCGCTGGTCCCATGGGTTGTAGTTGGGGCCAAAGTGCTTTTCGACGTCATAACCCTTGGGTAGCTGGCGTTTGACGAGCCACATCAGGATCTTGCGCATCCGCCGCGGCCACCATTGGCAAAGCTGGTACAGCGCTACTTGCAAGACCACGTTCTTCCACCGAATGACGGTGTACGCCTTGCCCTTGGGCAGCCAGCGGTTGAGCTTGGCCGCGATGGGGTCGCGGTAAGGCTGGGAGATGATGTAGGTCGGTGAGCGCTGCAACATCGTGACGTGCTTGGCGCCGGAATCGACAAGCGCCGGAATCAAAGTCACCGAGGTGGAACCGCTGCCGATCACAATGATGCTCTTATCGGCGTAGTCGAGGTCTTCGGGCCAGTGCTGCGGGTGGACGATGGGGCCGGTGAAGTCCTCGGAGCCGGGGAAAGTCGGCGAGTAACCCTGCTCGTAGTTGTAGTAGCCGCTGCACAGAAACAGGAATGAGCAGGTAATTGTGCTTTCCGCGCCGTCCGTCTCAATTCGCACGCTCCAGCGGTTCTGGGCGCTCGACCAGTCGGCGCCGACCACCTTGTGGTCGAATCGGATGTGCTTGTCGATGCCATACGTCGCCGCGGTGTCCTTGATGTAGTCGAGGATTGGCTTGCGCTCGGCGATGGCCTGGCTTCCCGTCCACGGGCGGAAGCGGAAGCCCAGCGTGTACATGTCGGAGTCGGATCGGATGCCCGGATACCGGAACAGGTTCCAGGTGCCGCCCATATCCCCGCGCTTCTCCAGGATGATGTAGCTCTTGGCCGGGCAGCGCTCCTGCAAATGCCATGCTGCGCTCACGCCGGAAATGCCGGCTCCCACAATGACGACGTCGTAATGTTCAGTCATAGCGCCACGTTATCGCTGTTCGCATCGTTTGAGCTCAGTTCGATCAGGCGGGCCGCGCCGCCCCACAAGCGCAGGTACCGCTGCCCGGTAGTGGTGGTTACTTGTAGTACGAGCACACCGGTAGACGTTGACCTATCCGTCTTCACGCAGGGGTGCCTTACTGCGATGAGTGTTGGATGGCGACGGCGGCAGCGCCCGAATAGCTCTTGCCACGACGGCAGGTCGGTCTCGGAGGCGTTGGCGAGGCCTTACGTGCTCACCGACCCGTCATCGCATGACGTTCAGCCGGTCATGAATTCGTTGTATGCCGACTCCAGCTCGGGTGATAACACCGTCGTGCTGCACTGCTGCTGCGTGTCACCGATTGGCGCAAGAATTCCCCGCAAGTCGTAATACTCCTGCGGGTGGGCGGTGAAGTAGTTACGCAGACTGGCCGCAGCCTCCGGGCGCGGCTGGCTGAACGCTGCTGTCACGGCCGCATTCGCGCCCGGGTGAGCGTCGAGGTACTGATGAGCCGAACCCTCTGCCGAGTTGACGGTGTTGGTCACCGCGGCAGGGCTGCAGTCCGGTGCCGCAGACGCCGTCGGCGCCGCGATTGTGGTTGCAGCCAGACCCCCGAGTAGGCACAAGCCGGCAGCGTGCCGGCGCGCAGTCATACCACTGAATTTCATTACTGCTTGTTCCTTTGGCGGATTGGACATAGATGTTTGTCGACCTGAGATCACCGTAAGCGAAGTCAATCGGCTGTAACCTGTTCCGAAACCGATCGATCCTGACGGAAGTCACTGTGAGACAAGCATTCCGCAGCATTCCGCGGCAACGTTGAGCGTGACCGAATTGTTACCGATGCGCCCGTGCGGTCGCCTGGTCGGTGGCTTCCCGGACCGGCCCACGCCATAGGTCGCCGTGCCCGGGCGCCAGAATCTCGGTGTCCAGCAGCGCCAGCGCCGCCAGGCTGCGCACGCAGTCGTCCTGGTTGTGGCTGAATACCCCGGGCAGCAGCTGGGGCCCCGCGCGCGCCAGCAGCGGATGCCCGGTGACCAACGCGTCCCCGCTGGCCAGCACACCGTCTACCAGATACGAGCAGTGCCCGCTGGTGTGTCCGGGAGTGGGGATGGCCATTGGATGGCCGGGCAACTCGGCAGCGATATCGGCGGTCAACGGTTGCGCGGACGGGATGCCCTCGCGGATCAGGCCGCCGTTGCGCACCACGTGCGCGGCCCACACCGCCCAGCGGGGCCGCCAGATGCGCAGCGCGACGTCGAGCGGCGACGCCTGTTCCAGATACTCGCGTTTGGCGTGGCCGACTTCGTCGGAGTGGCAGTAGACCGGGATACCGTGGGTTTTAGCGAACCAGATCGCCGAACCCAGGTGGTCGATGTGGGCGTGGGTAAGCAGGATCGCGCGCACGTCGCCGCCCTCATACCCCAGCTCCCGCAGCGAGGCCAGCACATCGTCGCGGTCACCGGGGTACCCGGCGTCGATCAGCATCACGCCGTTGTGATCGGTGACCAGCAGCCAGTTGACTGCCTCGCCCTGGGCGAGCTGCACGGTGTCGGTGATGCGGGTGAGCACCGGTGCCATGCTCGCGAGTGTAGGCACCAGGCGATCGCAAGCTCGGCGAAGCCGGGTGCCGCGGGTCGCCTGCCGACAAGCCACCAGGCGATCGCAAGCTCGGCGAAGCCGGGTGCAGCGGGTCGCCTGCCGACAAGCCACAGGAGTAGAAACAACAGCGTGGCTGAACTGAAACTGGGATACAAGGCGTCGGCGGAACAATTCGCGCCGCGCGAACTCGTCGAGCTGGCGGTCGCCGCCGAAGGTCACGGCATGGACAGCGCCACGGTCAGCGACCATTTCCAGCCGTGGCGGCACGAGGGCGGGCACGCGCCGTTCTCACTGTCCTGGATGACCGCGGTCGGCGAGCGCACCACGCGGATCGTGTTGGGCACCTCGGTGCTCACCCCGACGTTCCGGTACAACCCGGCCGTTGTCGCCCAGGCGTTCGCCACCATGAGCTGTCTGTATCCGGGGCGGGTTTTCCTGGGCGTGGGCACCGGGGAGGCGCTCAACGAGATCGCCACCGGCTATGCGGGCGAGTGGCCGGATTTCAAGGAGCGCTTCGCCCGGCTGCGCGAATCTGTGCGGCTGATGCGTGAGCTGTGGCACGGCGACCGGGTCGACTTCGACGGCGAGTACTACCGGCTGAAGGGCGCGTCGATCTACGACGTGCCCGAGGGCGGGGTGCCGGTCTACATCGCGGCCGGGGGGCCGACGGTAGCCAAATACGCCGGACGCGCGGGCGACGGCTTCATCTGCACCTCCGGCAAGGGCGAGGAGTTGTACAAAGACAAGCTGATGCCGGCGGTGAAAGAGGGCGCAGCTGCCGCGGGCCGCGACGTCGGCGACATCGACAAGATGATCGAGATCAAGATTTCCTACGACCCCGACCCGGGGCTGGCGCTGGAGAACACCCGGTTCTGGGCGCCGCTGTCGCTGACCCCCGAGCAGAAGCACAGCATCGACGACCCGATCGAGATGGAGAAGGCGGCCGACGCGTTACCGATCGAGCAGGTTGCCAAGCGCTGGATCGTGGCGTCGGACCCCGACGAAGCCGTCGAGAAAGTCGGCCAATACGTGACGTGGGGCCTCAACCACCTGGTGTTCCATGCGCCCGGCCACGACCAGCGCCGGTTCCTGGAGCTTTTCGAGAAGGATCTCGCCCCGCGACTGCGCCGGCTGGGCTGACGCGGCATGCCCGAGGTCTCCGCGCTCTACATCGCGGCGCCCGAGGGAGACACGGGTAAGTCGACGATCGCGCTGGGGATCTTGCACCGGCTGACCGCCACCGTCGCCAGGGTGGGCGTGTTCCGGCCGATCACGCGGATATCTGGTGAAGAGCGCGACTACATCCTGGAGCTGCTGCTCGCGCATGCCACGGCCGGCCTGTCCTACCAGCATTGCGTCGGGGTGACCTACCCGCAGTTACACGCCGACCCCGAGGGCGCGATCGCCGACATCGTCGACCGCTACCACGCGATGGCGCAGGCCTGCGACGCGGTGGTGATCGTCGGCAGCGACTACACCGACGTCACCAGCCCGGCCGAGCTCAGCGTCAACGCGCGCATCGCGGTCAATCTCGGCGCGCCGGTGCTGCTCGCGGTGCGGGCGAAAGATCGCAGCCTCGACGAAGTCGCGCAGGTCGTAAAGCTGTGCTTGGCCGAACTGTCCGCTCAACACGCCCACACCGCGGCGGTGATCGCCAATCGCTGTGAACCGTCGCAACTTCAGGCCGTCGCCGAGGCACTGCGCCGATTCGAGCCGCGCAGCTATGTGCTGCCCGAAGAACCGCTGCTGGTGGCGCCCACGGCCGCCGAGCTGCAGATCGCGGTGGGCGGGACAATGGTCAGCGGTGACGCCGAACTGATGGGACGCGAGGCGATGGGCGTGATGGTGGCCGGGATGACCGCCGACCACGTACTGGAGCGGCTGCGTGACGGTGTCGCGGTGGTCACTCCCGGCGACCGCTCGGAGGTGGTACTGGCTGTGGCGAGCGCCCATGCGGCCGAGGGGTTTCCGTCGCTGACGTGCATCATCCTCAACGGCGGCTTCGAGTTGCATCCGTCGATCTCGGCGCTGGTGTCCGGGATGCGGCTGCGATTGCCGATCATCGCCACCACGTTGGGCACATACGACACCGCCAGTGCGGTGGCGTCGGCGCGCGGGCGGGTCACCGCGTCCTCACAGCGCAAAATCGACACCGCGCTGGAGCTGATGGAACGCCACGTCGACGTCGCGGATCTGTTGAAGCAGCTGGCGATTGCGGGGCCGGCAGTGACCACACCGCAGATGTTCACCTATCAGCTGCGCGAACGGGCGCGGAAGGATCGCAAGCACATCGTGCTGCCCGAAGGCTCCGACGACCGGATCCTGCGCTCGGCGGGCAGGGTGCTTCAACGTGGCATCGCCAATCTGACCATCCTCGGCGAGGATAATCAGATCCGGTCCCGCGCTGCCGAGCTCGGTGTCGATCTCGATGATGCGACGGTAATCGACCCCCGCACAAGTCAGTTGTGTGACCGGTTCGCGCAACAGTACGCGAAGCTACGCAAGGGCCGAGGCGTCACCGTGGAGCACGCTCGCGAGATCATCGGCGATGTATCGTATTTCGGCACAATGCTGGTGTACGACGGCATCGTCGACGGGATGGTGTCCGGCGCTGCGCACACCACCGCGCATACGGTTCGGCCGGCGTTCGAGGTCATTGGAACCGCACCGGATATCACCACAGCGTCCAGCATCTTTCTGATGTGCCTGCCGGACCGGGTGCTCGCGTACGGCGACTGCGCGATCGTCCCGGATCCGACGGTCGAGCAGCTCGCGGACATTGCGATCAGCTCGGCGCGTACGGCGGCACAATTCGGCATCGAACCAAGGGTGGCCATGCTGTCGTATTCCACCGGCGAATCCGGCTCGGGTGCCGGCGTCGATAAGGTCAGGGCTGCAACGGAATTAGTTCGCCAGCGGGCCAATCAGCTGCCGGTTGAGGGGCCGATCCAGTACGACGCCGCGGTGGAGCCGACGGTGGCGGCCACCAAGATGACCGGTTCGGCGGTCGCCGGCCGGGCCACCGTGCTGATATTCCCCGACCTCAACTCCGGCAATAATGCCTACAAGGCGGTGCAGCGCAGCGCCGGTGCGATCGCCATCGGTCCGGTACTGCAAGGCTTGAACAAGCCGGTGAACGACCTGTCCCGCGGCGCCCTGGTCGAAGACATCGTCAACACCGTTGCCATCACCGCGATCCAGGCGCAGGGTGCCGATGTTGGCTAAGCCCGCGGTGCTGGTGATCAACTCCGGCTCGTCGTCACTGAAATACCAACTGATCGAACCTGACTCGGGTAGGTCGCTGGCTGACGGTATCGTGGAGCAGATCGGTGAGCGGTCCTCGCCGGTCGCCGATCACGATGCGGCGCTGCGCTTGGCATTCGACCGGCTAGCCGAGGCCGGGATCGATCTGAAGACCTGTGGGTTGGTAGCTGTCGGGCACCGGATGGTCCACGGCGGCAGAACGTTCTATCGGCCCACCGTCGTCGACGACGCAGTGATCGCCAAGCTGACGGAGTTGTCGTCGTTGGCCCCGCTGCACAACCCACCGGCGATACGCGGTGTCGAGGCGGCACGCAAGATCCTTCCCGACGTGCCACACGTCGCGGTGTTCGACACCGCTTTTTTCCACAACCTGCCGGACGCGGCAGCGACCTACGCCATCGACCGCGAGCTGGCCGAGAAGTGGCGGATCCGCCGGTACGGATTCCATGGCACCTCGCACCAGTACGTCAGCGAACAGGCCGCAGTCTTCCTGGGCCGGCCGTTGGCCGAGCTGAATCAGGTGGTGCTGCACCTGGGTAACGGCGCCTCGGCGTCGGCGATTGCGGCGGGTCGGCCGGTCGACACGTCGATGGGGTTGACCCCATTGGAGGGCCTGGTGATGGGCACCCGCAGCGGCGACATCGACGCCGGCATCATCGGCTACCTCTGCCGTGAAGCCAAGATGAGTGTGGACGACGTCGAGTCGATGCTCAACCATCACTCCGGAATGCTGGGTCTGGCCGGCGAGCGGGACTTCCGCAGGGTACGGAAGATGATCGAAACAGGCCATACTGCAGCGAGATTGGCCTATGACGTTTTCATTCATCGACTACGTAAATATGTCGGTGCCTACCTGGCGGTGCTGGGTCGCACCGACGTCGTGAGCTTCACCGCGGGTATCGGCGAGAACGTCGCAGCAGTACGCCGCGATGCGCTGAGCGGGCTGGCGTCGTTGGGCATCGAGATCGACGAACAGCGCAACTCGCAGCCCGCCACCGATGCCCGCCGGATTTCCACTGACACCTCGCCGATCGCCGTGCTGGTGATCCCAACCAACGAAGAACTGGCCATCGCCCGCGATTGCCTGCAGGCGATCGACTAACCGCGACTACAGAAACCCCAGATCCCGGCGACCGGTCCCGACCGACGGTGTCGGATCGGCTCCGATGGTATGCGACAACAAGCCGTAGTAGACGTCCCGGAAGTCGGTGGTGGGTTTGAGATCGCCATTGTCAAGGTCGGTCAGGCTTGGTTCCTCGCCGTAGAACCCGCCCTTGACTGGTATGCCGGCGACGAATACCGGGCCGGCGGTGCCGTGGTCGGTGCCCTGCGACGCATTGGCCGCCACTCGCCGGCCGAACTCCGAGTATGCCAACAGGACGACGTTCTTGCCGTATCGGTCACCGGCCATCTGGCGCAGGAACGGAGCCACGGCCTCGTCGAGGGTTTGCAACAGACGCTGTTGAGTGCTCCGTTCATCGGCGTGGGTGTCGAAGCCGCCGAGCTGCGCCGAATACACCCGCGTCGGTACACCTGCGCGCACTGCCTTCGCCACCATGTCCAGCTGCGCAGTGAGCGAGCTGTGGTCCTTGCCGGATGCCGTGACCGGCGCCAGGGCAGCATCAGTGCTACGCGTGGCACGGTAGGCCGCGCACACAGCCGACATCGCCGGCGTGTCATGGGGATCCTCGACGCCAAGCGCGTCCATGGTGACGGCGTACTTCTCGGTCGACTCAGGCGCCGCGGCCGGTGAAAGGGCTGCTGCCGTGCACTTTTCACCGACCGCCAGTGGTGGCAATACCGGCCCGATGTTGACGGCGCGCAGCGGGTCGTCGCCGGTGGCGTCAAGCCAGCGGCCGATCCACCCGGTCGAGACGGGTTCGGCCGGCGATGCGGTTTGCCAGATGTCCATGGACCGGAAATGACTGTGGTCCGGTTTCGGATAGCTCGCCCCGCGCACGATGGCCAACTTGCGCTCGTTCCACAACTCGGCTATGCCGCGCATCGCCGGGTTGAGCCCGAGTTGGCCGTCCAGGCGCAGGACATCGGCCGGCGCATAGGCGAGTTCTGGCCGTGCATCGTGATAGGCATTGTCGGTGTAGGGGATTACGGTGTTGATCCCGTCGTTCCCGCCGTAGAGCGTGACGATTACCAGGATGCCGGCGTCGTCGGCTAATGGCCGTTCACGGGCTGCACGCGTCAAATCCGACCAGCGGATCGCCGCGGTCCCGGTTAGCAGGCCGGCGGTGGCGGCGCCGGCGCTGGCGATCAGAAACTTGCGGCGGTTGATTTCGGGCATGGTGTTCTCGCTACGACGTCAGGTATTCGGGCGTGTTCACGGCAGCGGCGACCAACTGTGCCGGCCGGTGCACCAAGAGCTTGAGTGCGGCGACGGTGCGATCCGACCATGCGCCGACACCGATCAGATACCCGACCGCGTCGATGCGCTCGTCGGCTGCCACATCGTCGACGGTTGACACGTCGCCGGTGTGCGCGATCGCGGTCGCTGCCCGTAGCCGTACGCCGGCGCTGGCCGTGGTCAGCCAGACCCGGCCGTGCGGCCACCCTCCGACATCCGGTGGATAGAAAGGCCGCTGCCCCAACGCTTTCAGCGTCGCATCCATCGTCTTTAGTTGCGCAGGAGTATCGAGCGGAACCCGGAGTGTGCGGATCACCCCGACAAGCCACTCGACCGGCGTGTTGACCACGGCAGCACGGGTAGCGATGAACTCGTCGTCGGTGAGGATCGCCGCGGTCAGCGCCCGCAAGTCTCGGCTCGGCCCGTAGGCGGTGACGATGCGGTCGAGTGTGTGTCCGGAAGGCGGGTCGTCGGAAGCCAGCTGTTGCCACAGACGCGCCGCAACATAACCCGGAGACTTCGGTTGGGCCAGCACTGCATCACAGAATCCCGCGGCGTCGAAATCGCCGGTTGTGCCGAACAGCGTCTTGGTTGTTCCATCGTGGCGCCTGGGGACCAACAACGTCTGGCCGTCGGGTTTGATCACCCATCCCGTCAGCGCTCGGGCGCCGGCCCGGACGTCGGACTCGGAGTAGCCGTCGCCGTGCCCGAGCGCGAAAAGCTCCATGAATTCCCGGGACAGATTCTCGTTGGCAGCCTTGGCGGTGTTGCTCTGTCCGTCCAGCCACCGCAGCATCGCCGCGTCGGTCAACATCATGAACGCCAATGTGCGGAAGTCGCCGCGGTTGAGGGTACGCAGTTTCTGATTCTGGGCACCCATATATGCCGCGATTCGAACCTTCTGTGCCGATGTCGCAAAGTGATTGTGCCACAACAGAGTTAACTTCTCGTGAAGAGGCTGTTCAACTGCGGCCATGCGGCGCAGCCACCAGCTCGATAGCTGCGACATTTGCTCGGACAGTTGGCGGTTGTACTGCTTCCGATTGGTCGTGCTCGCGTGTTTCGCAGGCGGCCGCGGTGCGGTCAAGGCGGGCATGGGGGTCGCGACCGCGCCGGGGTCCGCGCCGGGATCCGCGCCCAGCGCGGCAGCCAGGTAAGCCGACCAGTCCTGGGCGGCAACGGTATCGACCAGCGGACCGGGCACCCCGAAACCGGCACGGCGCAAGACACGCGCCGTGGTGATCCACCGGTCGGACTGGCCAGGCATGAGTCAACTGTGAACCGCGCAACTGGGAATTAGCTGAAGACCCGCCGTGGGCACGTCCTGTGGATACCGGGAATTGCGGTGCCAGCCCGCGTGCGATTGTCCGCGGTATGAAGGAGCCATTCATCGGCAGCGAGGCATTGGCGTGCGGCGCACTGAGCCGGCATCAATTGCGGAGTCGGCATCGAGCCGTGTTTCCGAACGTCTACCTGGCCACGGAGCTTCGACCGTCTCTGGAGCGGCGCATTGCGGCCGCGTGGCTGTGGTCGGATCGCCGGGCGATCATTGCTGGGACCGCTGCCGCCGCTCTGCATGGCGCCAAGTGGATCGGCGACGACATCCCGATCGAGCTGATTTATCCCAATACTCGTCCGCCGCGGGGGGTGCTGACCCGGCGCGACGTGCTGATAGACGACGAAATGATGACCATGGCCGGACTCGCGGTGACCACACCGGGGCGCACCGCCTACGACATCGGCCGACGCGCACCGCGCCGGACGGCGGTTGCCCAACTCGACGCGCTCGCACGAGCGACCGGTTTGAAGGTCGACGACGTTGCGGCCCTTGCCCAGCATCACCGCGGTGCGCGGCAGCTGCGCAAATTGGAGACGGTGCTGCAGCTGGTGGACCCGGGCGCGGAGTCGCCTCAGGAAACGTATCTGCGGCTTCTCCTTGTCGAGGCTGGCCTGCCACGACCGCAAACCCAGATTCCCGTGCTGACCGGCGAGGAGACGTACTACCTCGACATGGGCTGGGAAGACTGCATGGTGGCCGTCGAATACGACGGGGACCACCATCGGGTAGAGCCGTGGCAATGGCGTAAGGACATTCGGCGGCGGGAGAAGCTGGAGCGGATGGGTTGGGTCGTGATCCGGGTGATCGCCGGAGACGATCGAGCCGATATCCTGCGGCGGGTGCGGTGTGCGCTGGCAGCCCGGAAATCGAGCGTGCACTAATGGTTTCCAGCGTGACTCCAGGGCGCAAAAATCGCGAAAATGCCGCCCCACGTTCACACTCGACGCCAAAGATTCACACTCGAAGCGGGACCACTAGAAGGTGCTGCTGGGCCGCACCCGGTTGGCCATATCGACCAGCGTGTAGCGGTGCGCCTGGGTGGGCGCGACCCTGGCCAGCCCGCGCAACGACGCCTCAACGCCCAGCTGCAGTCCGTGTTTGGTGAACGGGAAACCGAGGACGTGGTTGGTGCTGGCCTCGTGGTCCTGGAGCCAGTCCATCGCGCCGCCGAGCACCAGCGCGCGAATCTGCAGCACCCGCGGTTCGGTCGGCGGCAGCGCCTCCACCCGGCGCGCAGCATCGCGAATCTCCTCTTCGGTGATCTCGCTTATCGACCGGCCGGACAGCAATGTCACCGCACTGGTCAGTCGCGCGGTGGTGAAATGCCGTGAGCTGGCTGGTACTTCGTCGAGGGTGCGCACCGCGCCTTCCCGATCACCTCCGGCCGACAGCGCCCGGGCCAGCCCGAAGGCCGCCGAGATCACCCCGTCGTCGGTCTTCCACACCGCCTCGTAGAACTTGTGCAAGTCGGCGGTGCCGGCCAACTCGGCGGTGGCGGCCAACGCCATTTTGGGTGCCAATTCACCGGGGAAGGTGTCGAGCACCTCGGTGAAATGTTTGATCGCCGAGTCGTAGTCGCCGGTGAGCAACTCGGCGACGGCACGATACCAAACCGGCCGCCATTGCCAGCCGACCCGTTCGGCCAGATCATCGAGCCGGTGAGTCGCCTTTCCCACGTCACCGAGATCGAGCAAGGCGCGGACCTCCATCAACGACAGCTCGACCGACTCCGACAGGTCGATGCCCTCGGAATCCAACGAGCCGTGCCGGAACGCCCGCAACGAATCCAGCGTCTGCACCGGCTCGGAGAGCACCGTTGCCTGTAACACCGGCGCGGCGACGTCGGCCGGATCGACCAGCGGCACCTGCAGCGCGGTGACGATCTGTTTGGCGGTGAGCTTCTGCGAATGCACGTGGCCGTCCAGGTACACGTCGGTGTGTGCGACCAGCAGGTCCACCCCGAACGTCGAACGGGTGCGGGAAAAGATCGTCGACAATCCCGGTCGTGGCGCCCCGGTGTCCCGGGCGACCACCTCGCGCAGCACCCCCACCAGCTGGCCGGACATCTCTTCTGCGCTGGTGAACCGGCGGCGCGGATCGGAGTATATGGCGCGGCGCAGCAACCGGCCGAACGAGTCGTAGCTGGTCAACAGCGGGTCGTCTTCGGGCAGCCCCTCGACGTAACGCCCGTTGCGCGTGCGCAGTGTCATCGTGAGCGCAGCCAGCGTGCGTCCCACCGTGTAGATGTCGGTGGCGACCGTCGGGCCGGTCCGCACGATCTCCGGTGCCTGGTAGCCGGGCGTGCCGTACAGATAGCCGAACGAGTTGATCCGCGACACCGCACCGAGGTCGATCAGTTTGAGCTGCTCCTCGGTGAGCATGATGTTTTCCGGCTTTAAGTCGTTGTATACCAAGCCGATCGAATGCAAGTACGCCATCGCCGGCAGGATTTCCAACACGTATGCGATGGCCTCGGCGACCGACAGATTGTGGCCGCGGCCCCGCTTGAGCGATTGCCCACCGATGTACTCCATCACGATGTAGCCGACCGGGTCGCCGTGACGGTCGGTGTGCTCGACGAAGTTGAAGATCTGCACGATCGATGGGTGCACGACCTCGGCGAGGAATTGTCGCTCTGCCATCGCGATCGCCTGCGCTTCGGCGTCGCCGGAATGCACCAAGCCCTTGAGCACGACTGGACGGTCGTTGACATTGCGGTCGGAGGCCAGGTACACCCAGCCCAGCCCACCGTGCGCGACGCAACCCTTGATCTCGTACTGGCCGGCGACGACATCGCCCGGACTCAGTTGCGGCAAAAAGGAATACCGGCTGCCGCAGTGCGGACACCAGCCTTCCGACTGTGCCTCCGGTGCCTCGTTTTCCGGACTGGAGCGCCCCACCGGCCGGCCACAATTCCAGCAGTACCGTTTGGATTCCGGCACCACCGGATTGGGCATCAACGCCTCGAGCGGGTCGGTATCGGGTGCCCGCGGGATTTCCACCAGCCCGCCGCCCAGCCGCCGAACCGGGGGCAGCATCCGCGTCGCGGTCGTCAGCCGCTCCTGCGGTTCAGTCTCGACGGTGCGCACGCTTTCGGAGTCGTCGTCGAATTGCGGACGGAAGATCGCCTGGGTGGACATCGGCCGTATCCGCGCGGACGAGTCGGCCAGCACGTCGGCCGGTTGGGTGGCCGGGCCGGTGTCGTCGTTCTCGGAGTCTTCAGGGGCCCGACGTTCTGGATCCAGCTGAGCGCACATTAGTCCAGATACCTCGGGCTCGGTGGGGCCGGCGCCGGACCCAGCACCGTCAACCACTTGCGGTACAACGCATTCCAGGTGCCGTCGCGGCGGATGCGTTCCAGGGTGCCGTTGACGAACCGGACCAGCCCGTCGTTGTGCAGGTTGATCCCGATGCCGTAGGGCTGGGTGCCCATGTTCGGCCCGACGAGATGTAGATACGGGTCCTGGGACACCAGCCCGGCCAGGATCGCGTCGTCGGTGCTGACCGCATCGACCTGACGTTGTTGGAGGGCCACCAGGCAGTCCGCCCAGTTCACCACCGACACGACGATCGGCGGCGGCACGATCTCGCGGATCCGGCCCAGCGACGTAGTGCCCTCGGCCACGCAGACCCGTTTGCCGGGCAGATTGGACGGCTTGACGATCGCCGAGTCGCGCGGCACCAGGATGCGCTGGTAGGCGTCGAGGTAGACGGTGGAGAAGTTCACCAGCTTGCGGCGCTCGCAGGTGATCGTCATGGTCTTGACGACGATGTCGACCTGTGATTTCTGCAGGGCGCTGAGGCGCTCGGCCGACGACAGGATCCGGTACTCGACCGCAGCGGGAGTGCCGAAGATGTCGCGGGCTACTTCGGCGGCGATGTCGACATCGAACCCGGTGATGTCACCGGTGATCGGGTCGCGGAAGCTGAACAGGTTGGAGCCGATGTCGAGCCCGACGATCAGCCGGCCACGGCCGTGGATGCCGGCCACCGCGGCGTCGGCCTCGGCCTTGGTTCCGAACGGCCGCAGGCTGGCGGTGGCGTTGCAGTCTTCATCGGAGCGGTCCGGCGGTCGTGGCGGCTGCGGCGGCAGTTCCTGCATTCCGGCCGGTGTGGGCGGTGGCAGCGTCGGCGCCGCCGCCGTGACCATCGGTTCCGAGTGTCCGCACCCGGCCAGCACCGCCGCCGCCGCCAGGGCGGCGTACAGGAGCCGAGGTGGGCGGCAGCCGATTGCGGCGACCCGTCCCCCTCGCCGCTCCGCGGCTGGGGGTGCCCCCAGCGCCCGGCTCCGCCGCGCTTGCGATCGCCGCGTCATTACCGGTACTCGTTCAGCCGGGGCCACATGCCGAGAGCGACCGCGATGGCGGCGCTCAGGCTGAGCACCACGACGCCGACCGTGGCGCCGGACAGTCCGCGCCGTGCGTTGAGAACGTCGTTGCGTAATTGGTTGCGGCTCTGCTCCATGGTCTTGCCCAACGCCTGGTCGAGCTTGTCGAACGCGGGGGTGGAGTCGTCGTCGCGGCTGCCGAGCGCAACCTGGGTGGCGGCTTGGTAGTTGCCCACCGAGATGTAGGAGTTGATCCGTTCGTTTGCCCGACGCCAGCGCGCAAGCAGTTTGTTGGCGTCGCGCAAGTCGGTCTTGTCGACGGCGTCCGGGCGGGACAGATATTCGTCGAGCTGCTGCTGCATGGTATCGATGCGCTGGTAGAAGGACTGTTTGCGGACTTCTTCGTCCCCCCGCCGGATCAACGACAGGGTCTCGTCGGCGCGGGCCTGCTGCGCGGTGATCGACAGGTTGGTGATGGTCTTGAGCGATTCTGCGGCAGTGTCTTTCGCGCTGCGGCTGCCGGAGGTGGAAATCGCCAGGGCCGTCCCCACCCACACCACCATAACGAGAATCGCCATCCCACCGGCGACAAGACCGGGATTGACCCGGCGCTTGGTGCGCCGGACCAGCCAGCGGTGCGCGAATGCGCCGAAGATGACCGTGCTGGCGACGACGAGGATCACCGGCGCCGGGATCTGCGTCGACGCCGTCGTTTCTCCGTCGACCCGCGCCGACGTCGCGCGGTAAAGCTGTTGCGCGTCAGGCAGGATCCGCGACTGCATGAGCGACGACGCCTCCGACAGATACGACGATCCGACCGGGTCGCCGGCCCGGTTGTTGGTACGCGCGATCTCGATCAGCCCGGTGTAGACGGCCAGTTCGGCGTTGATCCGGCCCAGCAACTGCATCAGGGGCTCGTCGGTCAGCCCGCTCGACGCGCGGGTCACCGCCACCGCGGCGTCCGTGATCGCCTGCTCGTAACGCTCCCTTACGGTCCGCGGCTCGGCCTGCGCGATGAACGCCGTGGCCGCCGCCGCATCGGCCACCGACAGCGTGGTGTAGAGCCGTCCGGCCGCGAATGCGAGCGGCTCAGTGTGGTTCAGCACGGTGGTCAGCGCCCGCTGCCGGTGGTTGATGGTCGTCGAGGTGGCAAACGCGCTGAGCACGCCAAGGATCGCCAAGACGACGCCGATGGACAAAATGCGGCCCGGCGTCGTCGAAATAAACCACCAGCGGGGGTGGGCGGGTTCGGTCGGCGACCGCGACCCCAGTGGCTCGGTCGACGGGTGCGCCAACTCAACGGTCACGTCGGTTCGACCTCATCTTTCGGCCGTGCGTCCCACAAACTCTATAAGCGAATTCTAAGAGTTCGTCGCTGGGATGCGGGGAGGCTCGGCGAACGGCGCCACGCTCCGGCCTGCTTATCCTGGACGGGTGCGCGGCGACGGTGACGGCTGGGTGGTCTCCGACACCGGCGTGCATTACTGGGGTCGGCACGGCGCGGCCGGGCTGCTGTTGCGGGCGCCGCGCGCCGACGGGAGCCCGGCAGTGCTGCTGCAGCACCGGGCGCCGTGGAGCCACCAGGGCGGCACCTGGGGTTTGCCCGGCGGAGCACGGGACAGCCACGAGACCGCCGAGCAAGCCGCCGTCCGCGAAGCGCTCGAGGAAGCCGGGTTGCCCAGTCAGCGGCTGACGGTGCGGGCAACCGTGATCACGGCTGAAGTTTTCGGGGCCGGCGGCGCGCACTGGACCTACACCACTGTCGTGGCCGACGCCGGGGAGATCCTGCGCACGGTTCCCAATCAGGAAAGCGCCGAGCTGCGCTGGGTCGGCGAGGACGAGGTCGACCAGCTGCCGCTGCACCCCGGGTTCGCGGACAGCTGGCAACGGTTGCGTACCGCACCCGCGACCGTGCCGCTGGAGGCCGGCGACGAGCGCCGTCGCCACCTGCCGCGCACGGTCGAAATCGAGGCGGGCGTTTTCCGGTGGTGTACTGCCGGTCAGCCGGGTCAGGCGCCGTCGCAGCTGAGTTCCCGGATCAGCTCGTTGTTGCAAGCGCCGAACTGAGCTGCTCGGCTGCCGCCCGCGGGTCCTTGGCGGCAGTGATCGCTCGTACTACCACGATCCGGCGAGCGCCGGCGGCCAACACCTCCGCTAACCGCTGGATGTCGATGCCACCGATGGCGAACCACGGCTTATCGCCGGCCATCTCAGCGGCGTCGCGCAGCAGCGGCAGGCCCGGCGCGGCGCGGCCCGGTTTGGTCGGGGTGGGCCAGCAGGGGCCGACGCAGAAGTAGTCAGGGCCCTGGGGGGCCGCGGTGACCGCGCCGGTCAGCTGGTCGCGGTCGTGGGTGGACCGGCCGATCAGAGTGCCCGGGGTGACGATGTCACGAGCCACACCCAGTGGCAGGTCGTTTTGGCCCAGGTGCAGCACATCGGCGCCGGCCGCCCGGGCGATGTCGGCGCGGTCGTTGACCGCGACCAGCGCACCGTGTCGACTCGCGGCGTCGGCGAGGATTGCCAGCGCCGCCAGCTCATCGCGCGCCGCCAAGGGACCGAACCGTTGCTCGCCCGCCGACCCCTTGTCACGCAGCTGGATGATGTCCACCCCGCCGGCCAGCGCGGCATCGGCGAATTCGGTCAGGTCGCCGCGTTCGCGGCGCGCGTCGGTGCACAGATACAACCGGGACGCTTGGAGCCGGGACACAGGATCGTGCACACCGCGACGCTAGCCGCTAGCGTGGAGAATCGACGACACGGGAGTCCCGGGCGGGGACTGAGAGTGGGCACGCCTGCCCTTACCGTTTGACCTGATCCGGATCATGCCGGCGAAGGGAGCAGAGGATGCCACCCGACAACGGATCGCTGGCCGTCATCGGCGGCGGTGTCATAGGGCTATCGGTGGCCCGCCGGGCGGCCCGGGCCGGGTGGTCGGTGCGGGTACATCGCACCGGTGAGCACGGCGCGTCCTGGGTGGCCGCCGGGATGCTGGCCCCACACAGTGAAGGCTGGCCGGGTGAGGAGAGATTGCTGCAACTGGGCCTCGAGTCGCTGCGGTTGTGGCACCTGAAATCCCCGGGCGGCTACACCGACGGCCTGCCGGCGCGGGTGATCAGCGCGCGCGAGTCGCTGGTGGTCGCTGTGGACCGCGCCGATGTCGCCGACCTGCGCACAGTGGCCGACTGGCTGTCCGCGCAGGGTCATCCGGTGGTTTGGGAATCCGCCGTCCGCGACGTGGAACCGCTGCTGGCACAAGGTATCCGGCACGGGTTCCGGGCGCCCACCGAGTTGGCGGTGGATAACCGCCTCGTGCTGGATGCCCTGGCGGCGGCCTGCGAGCGGCACGGGGTGCACTGGGACGGTCCGGTGTCCGACCTGGCTGGTGTCGACGCCGACGCGGTGGTCATCGCCAACGGGATCGACGCCCCGCGGCTGTGGCCGGACCTGCCGATCCGGCCGGTGAAGGGCGAGGTACTGCGGCTGCGCTGGCGCAAGGGCTGTATGCCGGTGCCGCAGCGGGTGATTCGTGCCCGAGTGCACGGCCGGCGGGTGTACCTGGTGCCGCGCGCGGACGGTGTGGTTGTTGGCGCCACCCAGTATGAGCACGGCCGTGACACCGCGCCGGCAGTCTCCGGTGTGCGTGACCTGCTCGACGACGCCTGCGCGGTGGCACCGGCCCTCGGCGAGTACGAGTTGGCCGAATGCGCGGCCGGGCTGCGCCCGATGACGCCGGACGGCCTGCCGCTGGTGGGGCGCCTGGACGAGCGAACGCTGGTCGCCGCCGGCCATGGCCGTAATGGTTTCCTGCTGGCGCCGTGGACCGCCGAACAGATTGTGTCCGAACTCGTTCCTGTCGGAGCCCACTAGATGATCGTCATGGTCAACGAAGAACAGTTGCAGGTCGATGAGGCGACCACGGTTGGCGCACTGTTGGAGTCGCTTGGTTTTCCCGATCGCGGCATCGCGGTCGCGCTGGACCAGACCGTGCTGCCGCGATCGGGGTGGACGACGACACTTTCCGATGGTGCCCGACTCGAGGTGGTGACGGCGGTGCAAGGTGGTTGACAACAAATTCACTGTCGCCGGGCGCAGTTTCGCGTCCCGGCTGATCATGGGCACCGGGGGAGCGACCAACCTCGCGGTGCTGGAGGAGGCGCTGGTCGCGTCGGGCACCGAGTTGACCACCGTCGCGATGCGCCGGGTCGACGCGGAGGGCGGCACCGGCATGCTCGACCTGCTTGGCAGGCTCGGTATCATGCCGCTGCCCAACACCGCAGGCTGCCGCAGCGCCGCCGAGGCGGTGCTGACCGCGCGGCTGGCCCGCGAAGCGCTGCAAACCGAGTGGGTGAAGCTGGAGGTCATTGCCGACGAACGGACGTTGCTGCCCGACGCGGTCGAATTAGTCGGGGCCGCAGAGCAATTGGTGGATGACGGGTTCGTGGTGTTGCCGTACACCAATGACGACCCGGTGCTGGCCAGAAGGTTGGAGGACGTCGGCTGCGCGGCGGTGATGCCGTTGGGGTCACCGATCGGCACCGGCCTCGGGATCACCAACCCGCACAATATCGAGATGATCGTCGAAGCGGCCGGTGTCCCGGTGGTGCTCGACGCCGGTATCGGCACCGCCAGCGATGCCGCGCTGGCGATGGAGCTCGGCTGTGACGCGGTGCTGTTGGCCAGTGCGGTGACCCGAGCCGCCGATCCCCCCGCGATGGCCGCCGCGATGGCCGCCGCCATCACCGCCGGTTTCCTGGCGCGAAAGGCCGGCCGCATCCCGAAGCGGTTCTGGGCCAGGGCGTCCAGCCCGGCGTTATGACCAAAAGCCGGTACGTGGCGCTGGGCAGTTCGATGGCGGCGGGTCCGGGCATCTGGCCTCGCGCCAACGGGGCGCCGTGGGGGTCTGGCCGGTCCGCCCGCAACTACGCGCACCTGGTTGCCGAACGACTGCATCTCGACCTGGTCGACGTCACCTTCTCCGGCGCGACCACCGCTCATGTTCTCACCGACCGGCAGCGCGGTGCGCGGCCACAGATCGATGCGCTGGACGGGTCCGAAGCGCTGGTCACGATCACGATCGGCGGCAACGACGTCGGCTACATACCGCTGCTGATGGCCGCCGCCTTGCCGCGGATGGCCCGCGTCCTGCCGAACATCGCTGCGCTGCTGGACCGCGATGCCCGCGAACAGGCGCTCGGCCAGGTCGGCGATTCGCTGCGTGCGGTCGGCGCGACGGTGCGCCGGCGGGCACCGCAAGCCCGGGTGATCTTCGTCGATTATCTGACGATGCTGCCGCCGGACGGGCAAAGCGCGCCGCCGCTGTCGCGGGTCGACGCCGGTCTCGGCCGCCACGTTGCCGCCCGTCTCGAGGAGCACACCGCGGAGGCCGCGGCGGCCACCGGTTGCCAGATCGTCCGCGCCGCACACGCCAGCCGGGACCACCATGCCTGGTCAACCGATCCGTGGACAGTGGGTGCGACCTGGCCGCTGCCCTGGCGTCCGGCACCGTTTCACCCCAATGCCGCCGGGATGCGCGCCGTCGCCGAATTGCTGATTAACGCATCATGACCGTGGGTAAGCGATCGTCGACATGACCACACACGCGGACCACCCCGATTATGATCACACCGCGCTTCTGTACCACTCGGAGCGCGAATATGTCGATTCCCTGGTGCCGTTCATATGCGAGGGTTTAGATAGTGCGCAACCGGTGCTCGTCGCGGTGCCGGGGGATAAACTGTCGTTGCTCCGCGACGCGATGGGTGACGCAGCGGGGTACGCGAAGATGATCGACATCACGGATATAGGCCGCAATCCCGGCCGCATCCTCGCCGCCGAACTCGCCTTCGTCGACGGGCGACCAGATCGGCACGTCCGCATGGTCGCCGAGCCGGTGTGGGCGGGTCGCACCGCCGCCGAATACCACGCCTGCCTGCAGCACGAGGCGCTGGTCAACATCGCGTTCGCGGGCTGTGAGGTTACCGGGCTATGCCCCTACGACGCCTCGTGTCTGGACGAGAGCATCCTGGCCGATGTCAGCGTCACGCATCCACTGGTTTCCGAACACGGAACGCAGCGATGCAGTCCCGGCTTCTCGATCGACGGCGCACTCGACAAGTGCAATCAACCGTTGTCGACCAGTCCCGTCGCGATAACCTACACCGTGTGCGAAGCAACGGATCTGGCCGGCGCGCGCCGGTGCGGCACCCGATACGGCCGGTTGCTCGGCATGTCCGCTGATCGCATCGCCGATCTGCAACTGATCACCACCGAGTTGGCCACCAACAGCCTTGACCACGGCGGCGGGGTGTGCCGGCTGGCGTTCTGGCATGACGCCGGACAGCTGGTCTGCGAGGCACGCGATATCGGGTATCTGGCCGACCCGCTCAGCGGGCGTCGACCGCCGGTTGACGGCTCCGGTCCGTACGGGCTGTTCGTCGTCAACGCGATTGCCGATCTGGTACGCATCCACACATCGCCATCCGGCACCACTATCCATGCTTACCTGCAGTTGGGCCGCTCACCCGAAGAGGACAGTTGATGCGCTCTCAGGGTGAGCTGATCTCCGCCGCAGGCTTGGTCCCGTTCGGCCACGTTGCCTGGGGCTATCGGGATCGTACCGAATTCCTCACCCGCGCAGCGGAATACATTGCCGACGGTGTCGCGCGAAACCAGCGGATCCTCTACGCCAGCGACGCCAGCCGCGATGTGCTGCTGGGGGAACTGGCCGAGATGGGTTTCGCTGACGCGGTGCGGTCCAAGCAGATATGGGCGACGCCGGTGCGAGAACACTACCCGTTCGTTTCCGGCAGCGATGTGGTGGACCCCGAGGCGGCGGTGGCAGAGGGTGTGGCGGCCATGCAGCACTTCGTCGCCATGGGATACGACGGCTGCCGCGGCGTAATCGACGGTGCCGTGCTGGTCCGCACACCCGAGCAACGCGCCGCGTTCAGCCGTCTCGAATACCTCATTGACCAGAAGATGGCGGTGCTGCCGCTGTCGGCGTTGTGCGCCTATAACCTCGAACTCCTGGGCGACACCGCGAAAGAGCTGATGTGCCTGCACCCCTTGCTGAGTCAGGGCGCGGTCGGCTTTCGGATCTACGCCGAACCGGGCGCCGGCTTTGCGTTGGCCGGTGAGATAGACGCGGTGGACAACGACGCGTTCATTACTGCCATACGACGAATCTGGCCGCTGATCTGGGCCGACGAGCCGGTGATCGACGCGCAGGGTTTGGACTTCATCACCCACCGTGAGCTTTCCGCCCTCGATCGGCTCGGCGGGGCAGGCGGCCGACAGGTGGTTTTGCGGACCGACCGGCACCTGGTCGGCCGGCTGGTCGATCTGCTCGAATTGGAAAACCTTCGGGTGGAAACCCCACCTGCGCTGCTTGCCGACGCCGGCTGACGTGATACAGGCGTCTACCCTAGGCGCGGTGGTCAACAAATCGAAGCTGATGCTCACTGTGGTTGCAGTCGTTGCGCTACTGGCCGGCGGCTGCGGCTCATCGAAGGGGTCCGAGCCGGCAACCTCGCGCGCGGCGCACGACTTCGCCGCGTCGCTCCGTGAACGGCTCAGCACCGACGCGATGGTGGCGCATCTGGCGAAGCTGCAGGACATCGCCACAGCCAACGGCAACACCCGCGCGGTGGGCACCCCCGGATACGACGCCAGCATCGATTACGTGGTGAGCAGGTTGCGGGACAAGGGCTTCGACGTGCAAACCCCGCAGTTCGGTGCGCGCGTGTTCGATTCCGACACCGGGTCGGTGACCGTTGGCGCCAAGACCTTCGAGGCACATGCGGTGCAGTTCAGCCTCGCCACACCGCCGGACGGGGTGAGCGGCCCGCTGGTGGCTGCGCCCGCCGACGACAGCCCGGGCTGCAGCGCGTCCGACTACGACAAGCTGCCGGTGCAGGGCGCGGTGGTGGTGGTGGACCGCGGCACCTGCCCGTTCGGTCAAAAAGAGGACGTCGCCGTGCAGCGCGGTGCGATCGCCTTGATCGTCGCCGACAACGTCCTCGAGGAGAAAATGGGCGGCACGCTCGGCGAGAAGGCCGACGTCAAGATCCCGGTGGTCAGTGTCACCAAGTCCGACGGGGCGCAGTTGCGGGCCAAGCCGGGTCCCGCCACGGTCAAACTCAAAGCGGAGACCAAGACCATCGAGGCCCGCAATGTCATTGCGCAAACCAAGACCGGCTCATCGGCTGACGTGGTGATGATCGGGGCGCACCTGGACAGCGTCCAAGAGGGTCCCGGCATCAACGACAACGGCTCCGGGGTGGCCGCGGTGCTGGAAACCGCGCTGCAGCTGGGCCCCTCGCCGCAGATACACAACGCGGTGCGGTTCGGTTTCTGGGGCGCAGAGGAACTCGGACTGATCGGCTCGCGGAAGTACATCGAATCGCTGGACCAGGGCGCGCTCAAAGACATTGCGCTGTATATGAACTTCGACATGCTGGCATCACCCAATCCGGGCTACTTCACCTACGACGGAGACCAGTCGCTGCCGGCCGACAAGCGCGGGAATCCGGTGGTACCCGAGGGGTCGGCCGGTATCGAGCGTTCGCTGGCCGCCTATCTGAACTCGGCCGGCAAGACCCCTGCCGACACCTCATTCGACGGCCGCTCCGACTACGACGGGTTCACGATCGCGGGCATAGCGGCCGGCGGGTTGTTCTCCGGCGCCGAGAACAAGAAGTCGGCGGAGCAGGCCAAGCTGTGGGGTGGCGCCGCCGAGCAGCCGTTCGACCCGAACTACCACAAAAACACCGACACCTTCGATCACATCGACGCCGCCGCGATGGGCATCAACGGCGGCGGCGTCGCCTACGTGACCGGTCTGTATGCCCAGGATCTCGGTGGCCGCAACGGCGTTCCCATCCGGGAGGACCGCACCCGCCACGAGCTCGCGAAGTGACGGTTGGCCGACTCCTGGCCGCACTTCTCATCGCGATGTGTGGCGGCTGTGACGCACGTGCCAGCGCCGACGTGCCGCCGGTAAGCCGGCAAGCCCAAAACGCGGGATTCGTCGACGTCCGCAGCCTCGTGCCGGACGCAATCATCGACCTGCGCTACGCGACATCCAACAATTTCACCGGCGCGCCGCTGTATCCCGCCAACGCCCGCTGTCTGGTACACGAATCGATGACACCGGGTCTGACAACCGCGGCCGAAACCCTGCGTCGGCAGGGACAGTCGCTGGTCTTCTGGGACTGTTACCGCCCGCACGCCGTGCAGGTCAGGATGTGGCAGGTGGTGCCCAATCCTGCCTGGGTGGCCCGGCCCGGCCCGTATGCGCGCAGCCACGAGGCGGGCCGCTCGGTCGACGTGACACTTGCCAGTGCGCAGTGCCCGCCCGGGCAGCACTGCCTCGTCGACATGGGAACCGACTTCGACGATTTCACCGCCCGCGCCCACGCATTCGCCACCGAGGGCGTCAGCGCGGACGCGCAGGCAAACCGGGCCCGGCTGCGCGACGCCATGAGCGCCGGCGGGGTGACGGTGTACTCCGGCGAGTGGTGGCATTTCGACGGTGCCGGCGCCTACGTCGGACGCCCGATCCTCGACGTCCCGGTCAACTGAAAGCAAGGAGCCGCACTTGGCGAACCACTACACCCACGGCCATCACGAGTCGGTGCTGCGGTCGCACCGCCAGCGCACCGCAGAGAATTCCGCCGGCTACCTGCTGCCGTACCTAAGCCAGGGGATGTCGCTGCTCGACATCGGCTGCGGGCCTGCAACGATCACCGCCGATCTTGCCGCGCTCATCGCTCCCGGTCCCGTCACCGCCGTCGACATCACCGACGACGCCCTGGATGTCGCTCGGGCGGAGGTCGGTGCACGCAACCTGTCGAATGTCTCGTTTGCGGTCGCCGACGTACGCGCACTCGAATTCCCCGACAACGCTTTCGATGTCGTGCACGCCCACCAGGTCCTGCAGCACATCATCGACCCGGTGCAGGCACTGGGCGAGATGCGGCGGGTATGTAGGCCGGGCGGGATCGTCGCCGTCCGGGATGCCGACTATGCCGGGTTCATCTGGTATCCGCGACTACCGGCGCTGGACCACTGGCTGGATCTCTACGAACGGGCGGCCCGTGCCAATGGTGGCGAGCCCGACGCCGGGCGGCGGCTACTGTCCTGGGCCCGGCAAGCCGGGTTCGATGACATCACCCCGACCGGCGGGATCTGGTGCTTCGCGACACCCGAGGACCGCGCCTGGTGGGGCGAAATGTGGGCCGACCGGATTCTGCAGTCGGCGCTGGCCCGCCAGCTGGTGGACTCCGGGATGGCGACCATCGCCGAACTCACCGAGATCTCCTCGGCGTGGCGGGCCTGGGCGGCCGCACCTGACGGTTGGCTGGCGATCCCGCATGGCGAGATCCTTTGTCGGGCCTAGGAAGCGGTGGGAAACCCACCACACAACATCTCAAAGGCGTGCGCGACCCGCAGCACGGTGGCGTCGTCGAATCGCTTGCCCATGATCATCATCCCGACAGGCAGCCCGTCGACGAAACCGGCGGGCACCGAGATCGCGGGATGGCCGGTGACGTCCATCGGTGCGGTGTTGAGCGCCTTTCCCATCGCTTGGGCAAGCAGTGTGGCATCGTCGACGCCGGGCGCCGGCAGTGTGGACGCCGTGTCGGGGACCGTCGGCATCACCAGCACGTCGTGCTGCTCGAGTGCGTCGTCGTATGCGGCACGGATATGCGGTAACAGGTTGCGCGCCTTCGCGTACGACGTGCCACCGAGCGTGGTCAGGCTGTAGTGGCCGCACAGCGCGGTCACCTTGATCACGGCCGCGAGTTGATCGGCCTTGGCGCGCCGCCGGTGCGCGAAGTAGGCCATCAGCTCCGGGTCGTAGAGCCCGTCCACACCGAGCCCGTAACCGTTGCCGTCGAGCATCTGATAGGTCGCACCGTCGGTGACGATGACGGTGAAGATATGGAATGCGTTTCGGTGCCAGGGCACGCTGGTTTCGGAGACGGTGCAGCCGATCTCGGTGAAGCGCTGCGCCGCCGACCGAACCGCCTCGTCGACAGCGGGTTGTGAGCCGGGCTGGCCGAAGCCCTCGGCGAGGATGCCCACCCGCAGACCGGCGACGTCGCCGGTGAGCGCGGCCGGATAGTCGACCGTGGGCAGGTTATCGGGCTGACGCGGGTCCTTCCCATCAGGTCCGGCGAGCACCGCGAGCAGTAGCGCGGCGTCGGCGACGGTGCGGGTGAGGGGGCCGAGGTGATCGAGTGTTCGCTCGATCGGGAAGGCTCCGGTGTACGGGATCAGCCCGTGGGTGGGCTTGTGTCCGACGATGCCGCACAGCGCAGCCGGGATCCGGACCGATCCGCCCTGGTCTCCGCCGAGGGCCAGGTCGACCTCGCCGGCCGCGACCAGCGCCGCACTGCCGCTGGATGACCCGCCCGTTTCACGCGTGGGGTCCCAGGGGTTGCGCACCGGCCCGGAGGCCGAGGTGAAGCTGGAACCCGAGCAGCACAGGTCCTCGCAGACGGTTTTGCCGGCGATGATCGCCCCGGCATTCAGCAACCGTTCGACGACGGTGGCGTCGCGGCTGGGGATAAATCCCTCCAATGTCCGTGACCCGTTCATCATCGGGATCCCGGCGACGGCGATGTTGTCCTTGATGGCCACCCGTCTGCCTGACAGCGGCCCGTCGGCGCCGGACCCGATCTCGGCGGTGACATACCAGGCGCCCAACGGGTTGTCGTCGGGGGATCGGTAGGCGCGCTCGGGCGCCTGCGGTCGGGCGATTTTGTCGTACAGCTCGTCGACGATGTCGTAGGAGGTCAACGCATATCCGGCGAGCGCCGTGAATCCCGTCAACGCATCGGCGTCGAAGTGCAGATCGAAATGCTTTGCCGCCGAGGAGATGTCTGCCGTGGATGGTCTGGGAATCGCCATGCCGCCAATTGTGCCGGTTGTGCGGTTTCATACGCGACGCGCCGGGCGCGGCGTATGAAAACGCACAGTCGCGCAGCCTGGGCCCAGCCCAGTTTGCCCTGGTCAGCTACCCGGTATTGGCATTCTCTTTTTTTGCAAGTACGTTATCAGTCGATGGACAACCACACTCAGACGTCATCCGGCATGCCGCTCGCGCCGGTTTACGGGCCGGGTGAGCGTGGTGGGCAACCGCCGCCGCCGGGGACCTATCCATTCACCCGCGGCAACTTCGCGTCGGGGTACCGCGGCAAGCTGTGGACGTTTCGGCAATACTCCGGGTTCGGCACCGCCGAGGAGTCCAACCGCCGGTACCGCTACCTGCTCGAACAAGGGGGGACGGGGCTGTCGGTGGCGCTCGATCTGCCCACGCAGTGTGGCTTCGACTCCGACGATCCCGAGGTCGTCGAGGAGGTCGGTCGGGTCGGCGTCGCGATGGACACCCTCGCCGATGCCGAGATTCTGTTCGACGGCAGTCCGCTGGACAAGATCAGCACCAGCATGACGATCAACGGCACGGCGGCGATCCTGCTGGCGTTCTATGTCGCGGCCGCCGAGCGCAACGGTGTGCCCCGGGCCAAGCTGACCGGCACCATCCAGAACGACATCCTCAAGGAGTACGCGTCGCGGGGCACCTGGATCTGGCCGCCGGAGCCGTCGCTGCGACTGATCGCCGACACTATCGAGTTCTGCGCCGCCGAAGTTCCGAAGTTCAACGCGATTTCGGTTGCCGGGGCGCATTTCCGCGACGCCGGCGCCAACGCGGTGCAGGAGATGGCGTTCACCCTGGCCGATGGCGTCACCTACTGCGACACCGTGGTGCAGCGCGGTCGGATGAGCATCGACGAGTTCGCACCGCAAATTTCGTTCTTCTTCTACACCCACGGGGACTTCTTCGAGGAGATCGCGAAATACCGTGCCGGGCGGCGGCGCTGGGCGACGATCGTGCGGGAGCGCTACGGCGCCACCACCGACAAGGCGTCGATGTTCCGATTCGGCTGCGTGTGCGGCGGCGCATCGCTTTTCGCTCCGCAGGCGCACAACAACGTCGTTCGGGTGGCCTATGAGGCGATGGCTGCGGTGCTCGGCGGGGTGCAGTCGATGTTCACCGCCGCCTGGGACGAGCCGTTCGCGCTGCCCACCGAGGAGTCCACCACGCTGGCGCTGCGCACCCAGCAGATCCTGGCCCATGAAACCGGCGTTGCCCGGGTCGCCGACCCGCTGGGCGGCTCGTACTTCGTCGAGGCGCTGACCGACGACACCGTGGCCCGCATCATCGAGATCATGGATGACCTCGAGCGGCACGGGGGGATGGTGCGCGCTATCGAGGACGGCTATCTGCAGGGCCTGATCGCCGACGAGGCTTATCGGATCCACCGGGAGATCGAGTCGGGTGAGCGGCCGGTGGTGGGTGTCAACCGGTTCGCCACGCCCGAGCCACCGCCCGAGATCGCCACTTACGAGCTCGACGCTGAAGGACGGGATCTTCAGCTGAAGCGGCTGTCCAAGGTGCGGGCCGAAAGGGATTCGGACGCGGTGCAATCCAGCCTCGCCGCACTGTCGCGCGCCGCGGAGGGGACCGACAATCTGATGCACAAGCTGATCGACTGCGCCACCGCCTACTGCACGATCGGCGAGATGGTCCACGCGCTCAAAGCGGTGTGGGGCGAATTCGAGCAACCGGTGGTGTTTTAGATGGCGGTACGAGTTCTGGTCGCCAAGCCGGGCCTCGACGGGCATGACCGCGGCGCCAAGATCGTCGCGCGCACCTTGCGGGACGCGGGCTTCGAGGTGATCTACACCGGCATCCGGCAACGGATCGAGGACATCGCGTCGATCGCCGTGCAGGAAGACGTGGCCCTTGTCGGCTTGAGCATCCTGTCGGGCGCGCACGTGTCGTTGACCATTCGCACGATCGAGGCGTTGCGTGCGGCCGACGCGGGCGACATCGCCGTCGTCGTCGGCGGCACGATCCCGGAGGCCGACGTGCCCAAGCTGCGCGACGCCGGTGCGGCGGCGGTGTTTCCGACCGGGACATCGCTGGACGTGCTGGTGCGCGATATCCGCAGGCTGACCGGCAGCCCCGAACCGACGGTGGAGGCACCGTGCGTCTCGGAGTGATGATCGGCGCCGAGCGTGGCGACTCGGCGCGCAAAGTCAGCAAGCTGCTCGACGACATCGAGTGGGCCGAGGCCGCCGGCATGGACACCGCGTGGATCCCGCAGGTACCCAACGACTTCGACGCACTGACGGCCGTCGCGCTGATGGCGCCTCGCACCAGCCGCATCGAACTCGGCACCGCGGTGGTGCCGCTTCAGGCGCAGCATCCGATCGCGTTGGCGCGCCAGGCATTGTCCGTGCACGCCGCGACGGGGGGCCGGCTGGCACTCGGTGTCGGGCCGTCACATCACTGGATCATCCGCGACATGCTCGGGCTGCCCTATGAGCGCCCGGCCGCGTTCACTCGGGACTACCTCGAGGTGCTCGACGCCGCCCGCCACGGTCCCGGCCCGGTGGACGTCGAGAACCAGACTTTTGCCGTGCACAACCCGCTGGATCTCGCTCCGGTAGCGCCGCTGCCGGTTCTGGTCGCCGCGCTCGGCCCGGTGATGCTGGCGCTGGCCGGCGAATGCGCCGACGGGACCGTGCTGTGGATGGCCGACGAGCGGGCCGTCGCCGAGCATGTGGTTCCCCGGATCACCAAGGCCGCCGACAACGCTGGCCGGCCGGCTCCCCGGATCGTCGCCGGTATACCGGTGTGTCTGTGTGCACCAAGCGAAGTCGATGCCGCCCGGGAGCGAGCCGATCGGATTCTCGGTGAGGCCGAGGTGTCGCCGAACTATCAGCGGCTGCTGGATCACGGCGACGCGAAGGACGTGGGTGATCTTTGCGCGGCCGGTGACGAGAAGGCGATCCTGGCACGGTTCCGCCGGTTCGCCGACGCCGGGGTGACCGATCTGTCGGTGCGGCTGTTGCCGATCGGCGACAACCGCGACGAACTGATCGCTTCCAAACTCCGTACCCGGGAGTTGATCGCGGCGCTCGGCGCCGAGGTGCGATGACGGCGCCGCTGGCCGGAATCCGGATCCTCGAGGTCGGCACCATGCTTGCCGGGCCCTACGCCACCATGCTGCTGGCCGATCTCGGCGCCGAGGTCACGAAGGTCGAACCGCCTGGCGGCGAGATTTCGCGTCAGGTCAGCGACAGCTACTTCGCCAGCCTCAACCGAAACAAAAACAGCATCTGCCTGGACCTGAATTCCGCGGGGGGCCAGGCTAAGCTGGGTGACCTCGTCGCGAAATCCCATGCGCTGCTGGTGAACCTGAAGCCGTCGGCGATCCGCCGGCTCGGATTGACCTACCAGGCGCTGCGCCGGTTCAACGAACGGATCGTCTGTGTCGCGATCACCGGCTTCGGGTTGGAGGGCGGCGACGACCCGGCATTCGACTATGTGGTGCAGGCGGCCACCGGGATCGCCGCCCTGACCGGCGAACCGGACGGGCCCCCGACGCTGCCCGGCTACTCCTCGGCGGACAACTCCACTGGGCTGGCCGCCGCACTCGGATTGCTGGCGCAGATCGCGTCCGGCCGCGGCGGCCAGGTGGATGTCTCGCTGCGCGACGTGATGCTCTCCCAGCTCAACTACCACGCCTCGGCTTACCTCAACGACGGTGTCGAGCCGCAACGGCGGCCCTTCGGTGCGCACTCGTATTACGTCCCGGCGCAGATGTTCCCGACCGCCAACGGCTACCTGGCGTTGTTCATCACCCATGACGGGTTCTGGAAATCCTTTGCGGCCGAAGCGAAGATCGACGGCTTCGAGACGATGGCCGAGCGGGTCGCGCGACGTAGCGAGGTGCTCGCGGTGGTCGCGGCAGCACTGGCCACCGACTCCGCCGCCAATTGGGAAGCCCGGCTACATCCGCTTTCAGTGCCCGCGGCGGCCGTCCGCACGCTGCCCGAGGCGTTGAAAGCCACCCCGGAGGTCATCGTCAACGCAGGCGATTTCCGTCTCGTCGGCAACCCGATCCGCGTCGCGGGCTACCAGCCGGACTACCGTCCGCCGCCGACGTTGGGTGAGGCGTAGACCCGGGTGGGTGCGATCAGAACCGCCGTTCGGCGCTGTTCGCGCATCACCCGGTCGTAGGTGGGCCAGTCGTCGTGGGCTCCGCCGGCCGCAGTGAAGATTTCGCGAAGCAGGAGTCGGAGCCGCTCGCCATCCACCTCCGGGTGTGGATCATCCGGACCGATCAATTGTGCCGAACCTTCGACGGTGGCCCATTGCCAGCCCGCGCGGGCGACGATCGTGGTTCTGGGATCGGCGCGCAGATTGCCCAGCTTGCGGGAGCCCCCGATGGCGACCAGGCCGACGACCGGCGCATCGGTCAGCGGGTGTTGCAACACCCCGGCATTGACGACCGAGGATTGGATACTCCCGTCGCCACGCAACGTGCTGAATACACAAAGCCCGTGATCGAGCGAGATGAGATCGGCGAAGGCGGAAAGATCGGTCATGCTTGGCCCTCCAGGCTCTCACTCGTAGCGTACGGTGACCGAGGCCGTGTCCGGAATGCCCTGGCACGTAAGAATGTAACCGTCGGCCACCTCGTCGTCCTCGAGCGCGTCGTTGACCAACATTGTCGCGCTGCCCTCGGTGAGCCGGGCCATGCAGGTTCCGCAGTTGCCGGCCTCGCAAGAAAACGGCGGCGCCAGGCCGGTCCGTCGCGCGCTTTCCAACAGCGTTTCGCCCTCAACCCGCGGCACCGATACCTTCTTGCGTTCGAGATAGATCGTCACCGTACCGCCCACCCCGGCTCCACTGACCGGCTCCGGCGCAGGCGGCTTGACCGGCGGTGAGGCATCGAAATCCTCGACGAACACCTGTCCCGAATCGGGCAGCGCAGAGCGCACCACCGCCATAAAGCCCTCCGGACCGCAGACATAGCAGTCCGCATCGGTGTCGGTGCCGACGAACTCACCGATGGCGGCGGCGTCGATCAGCCCCTGCTTGTCGTCGAGATGACGCATCACCGAGAGCCGGCCGGGGTACTGCTCGACGAGGTCGGCCATCGTGTCGTCGAAGATCACCGACGGGCGATCCCGGTCGGCGCACAATAGCCGCACCGGGCGGTCCGTGGTCGCCAGTGCGCTCTTGGCCAGCGACAGGATCGGGGTGACACCGCTGCCACCGGCGAAACCCAGCAACGGCACCGGGGTCGGACGCAGGCAGAAGGTTCCGGCGGCTCGGGTCATGGTCAACTCGTCGCCCTCGACCACGTTGTCGACCAGCCAATTGGACACCTTGCCGCCGGGCACCCGTTTGACGGTGGTCATCAGCTCGGTGTCGGTCTCCGGGGCGCTGGACATCGAATACGACCGATACAACTCCGCGCCGTCCACGGTCACCCGAAATGTGCAGAACTGCCCGGCGCGATAGCGGAACGGC
>NZ_JBOHHI010000020.1:0-3199 GCF_050700595.1 Mycobacterium sp. | reverse complement strand
CGGCACCCGGCCGCGCAGATCGGCGGCGATGAGCCGGGCCGCGGCGTTTTGCCAGTTGTGCAGCGAGCGTTGCGGCACATCGGTGACCAACCACTGCCAGGCCTGCCGGGCGGTCGGGTCCAGACCGGCGGCGGTGGCGTTCTGCGCGTAGGCCCGCACGCCGACGACGTACGGGAAATACAGCGAGTTGTAGTAGCGCCATTGCTCGCTGGTGCCGAAGTCGCCGCCGCCGCGCGGCTTGAGCTGCGCGATGCGATCGGCCAGCAGCGCCTTGAGTTCGACGGCCCGCTCCAGCGGCTGGTCGGGCGCTCCGCGGGCGGTCAGCCGCTCGTCGATGGTGGGCAGCGCGGTGAGCGGGCTGGCGACCAGTTTGGACAAGTCAGCATAGTGGCCCAGCGCGCGGCGGGTGAGCCGGGCAAATGTGTCGTCGTCGACATCGGCGAGCGGGTGGCCCGACCGCAGCGGCAGCGCTGATTCGGTGCGGCGCAACGTCGCCCGGTCGGCGCGCAGCGTCGGTGACCGCCAGAACGCCATCCGGTCCAGGATCCCCGCCAGCGGGTCGGCCAGCACCTGCACGTCGATCGCGATCGCCAGGGTGGTGAACAGCAGCACCGTCAGCGCCGTCTTCGCGCCGGTCTCATGCTCGGTCACCGCCAGGGCGATCAGCGCCTGACCACCGAACAGCACCGCCGCTACGACGCTGCCGGCGAACGAGCGCACCATGTCGGCGCGCAGCGCCTGGCCCTCGTCGAAAGCGTCCCACAGCGCCACCGCCACGCCGAGCCCCAGCACGTCGCAACCCGTCGACGCCAACGCCAGCCAGCTGGGCAGCACACCCAGCGGAATGACCAGGATGGCGTTGCCGAGGGCGAAGAACAGCGTCGCGACGACCACCAACCCGACCACCGATACCGGTTGCGCCGGCCGGACCAGGGCCTTGGCCATTGCGCCGAGCGTGGAAAGCGAGATCACCGCGAACATCACCCAGTGACCGGACCGCAGCGGACCGGCTACACTGCCGGCCATCATCGCGCCCACCAGCGCCGCGGCCGCGACACCGCCGACCAGAAGCAGCTCGCGGGCACGGCTGGCCCAGTGGTCGCCCGGCCGGGCCAGTTCGAGCAGCACCGCGAACCATGCCACGCCCGGCACCGCAACGAAATAGATCTCAACCCGGGCGAGCAACTCGCTGTGTGCGACCAGCCGCACCGCGTCCAGCGCCACCACGGTCGCGAAGCCGCACAGTCCGGTCGCCGCCAACACGAGCACGGGCTTGCGCGGGTCACGGGCCAGCAGGTACGCCCCCAGCCACCAGCTCAGCGTGAACACCGCCGCCGACAGCGCAGCCATGGCTACAAGTGTGGCACGGGGCCTTGGTGTCGACCGAGACCGTCAGTGGGTGTTCAACTGCCAGGCGCCGAGCACGAGGGCGACGCCCCCGGCGCAGACGAGCGCCCAGTTACCCGCCCCGCTCAGCGCCAACCAGCCATACAAGGCTGTCGCCCACACGATCGGGGCGAAGATGAGGTTGAACACCCCGAAACCCCACACCAGACGACGCGGTGTCGGGCGGATCCGGGTCAGCCCGAACAGCAGGCCGGCACCGCCGACGACGAATACCAGCCCGCCGGCCAGCAGCGCCGCGTGCGGCACGCTCCACCAGTCACCGAGTGGTCCGGATAATGCGGCGACGATCGCGCCCGCGACGCTCCAGAAGGCCAGGTCGGCAAGGACCGATCGCCGGCGCCGGTCATCGGCTCGGCTGTGACTAGTTGAAACTAATTCGCTTGTCATGTGCCGATGGTGCGGCCGCGAGCAGTGCCAACTCCAGGCACGGCACTGCCAAACGCTGCCAGTAACAACGCGCTACAGGCCGTAACGGCGGTGGCGCAGGCTGTAATCGCGCAGTGCGCGCAGGAAATCGACTCGTCGAAATGCCGGCCAGTGCGCCTCGGTGAACCACATCTCCGAATAGGCGCTCTGCCACAACAGGAAACCGGACAGCCGCTGCTCCCCCGACGTCCGGATGACCAGGTCGGGGTCGGGTTGCCCGGAGGTGTAGAGGTTCTCCGAGATGCCGTCGACGGTGACCGCCTCGACGAGTTCGTCGGCGGTGGCGCCGTTGGCGAGCTGCTTGCTCAACAGCCCGCGCACCGCGTCGGCGATCTCCTGGCGGCCGCCGTAGGCGACTGCGACGTTGACGTGGAAGTCACCGTTTGTAGTGGACGCGGTGCGTTCCACGGCGCCGCGCAGTCGTCGCGCCGGTTCCTCACCGATCAGCTCCAGGTCGCCGACCGTGCGCACACTCCACCGGTTGGCCGGCGCACAGATTTCCTCGACGACGTCGGTGATGATCTCGATGAGCGCCGCCAACTCTTCGGGATCGCGTTGCAGGTTTTCCGTGGAAAGCAGGTAGACGGTAGCCATTTCGATGCCGGCTTCCTGGCACCAGCGCAGCATCTCGGCGATCTTGGCCGCGCCCATCCGGTAGCCGTAGCTGACGTCGTCGTAGCCCGCGCTGCGCGCCCAGCGCCGGTTGCCGTCGCACAGCACGGCGATGTGCCGGGGCAGCGCGGATTTTGAAGCCGCCAGGCCCTGCCGCAGCCGCAGCTCGTAGATGCGATACAGCGGTTCTTTGAGGCGTGGCGGAATGATGTCCACGAACATCCAGATTACTGTGGGAACCAAGACCGGCCGGCAATCTTGCCAGGAGTCAGGGAGAGGAAAATTGAGCGACCAGACCGACGCCGCTTCGTCGCCGGAAAACTCCGGGCCGATGACCGCCGTCGAGGAAGTGGCCGACCAGGTCGTCGAGGGCGCCGCCGAGGTCTTGACCAAGCCCCGTATGCGCGGCTGGATCCACTTCTACTCCGCGTGGCTGGCGATCGTCTGCGGCGCGACTCTGGTGTCGGTGTCGTGGGCGGTCGCATCGCCGCGTGCCGGCCACTCAACGCTGATCTACGCCGCGGCCACCGTGGCGATGTTCGCCGTCAGCGCCACCTATCACCGGATCCAGTGGAAATCGGTTGCCGCCCGGATGCGGATGAAGCGGCTCGACCATTCGATGATCTTCGTGTTCATCGCCGGCAGCTACACGCCGTTCGCGCGGCTGGCCATGCCCCGTAACACCGGGACGGTGGTGCTGTGGATCGTGTGGGGCGGTGCGTTGGCGGGGATCCTGCTGAAAGTGTGCTGGCCG